>NZ_FAOZ01000018.1 GCF_001536285.1 Parafrankia irregularis
TCCCCCGTCAAGCACTTCATGCGCACCGCCACCCGCGACACCACCATCCGCGGCGTCCCGATCCCCGCCGGCGACGCCGTCCTGCTGTCCTACCCCTCGGCCAACCGCGACGAGGACGTCTTCACCGACCCGCAGACCTTCGACGTCGGCCGCACCCCCAACAAGCACGTCGGCTTCGGCTTCGGCGCCCACTACTGCCTCGGCACCCACCTCGCCCGCCTCGAAGCCCGCGCCCTCTACACCGAACTCGTCCCCCGCCTGCGCGAGGTCGAGCTCGCCGGCACCCCCGAGTACATGCAGACCGTCTTCGTCGGCGGCCCCAAACGGCTCCCGATCCGCTACAAGATCTCCTGACACCGATCCGGTACAAGATCTCCTGACACGAGACTCGCCCGGCCACTGGCGTGGCCGGGCGAGGGGCATTCGTGACCAGCGGCGTCCCGCTGCTGTCAGTCGTTCGACGGGCCGGACGGGCCGCCGTCGACACGGGATCCCGCGCGGGTCCCCACCTTCTCCGCGACCGGTGCCGTCTCCGGTTCCGTGCCCGGCTCGGCTCCGACCTCCGCCGGCTCGACGGCCACGCCCAGGTAGGCGGAGGCGAGACGGTCGGAGTCGACCGCACTGACCGGACCACTCCAGGAGATGTTCCCGACGGTGAGGAACGCGACCCGGTCGGCCAGCGCCAACGCGTCGCGGGTCTTCTCCTCCGCGATGAGCAGTGCGGTGCCCCGGCCCTGCAGTTCGCGCAGCGCCGTGTAGATCTGGTCGATGACCAGCGGTGCCAGGCCCAGGGACGGTTCGTCGGCGATGAGCAGGCGCGGCGGCCGCACCAGTGCCGGCGCGAGGGTGAGCATCTGCTGCTCACCACCTGACATGGCGCCGGCGAGCTGGCGACGACGCTCACCGAGCACCGGGAAGGCGTCGTAGGCCGCGGTGCGCTCGTCCTCCTGCCGCAGCCAGAGCATCAGGTTCTCCTCGACCGTGAGGTCGGGGAAGATGCCCCGGCCCTCAGGTGCGAGGTAGATGCTGTCCCGCTCGCGACGCTGGGCGGGGGTTCGGGTCACGTCCGTGCCGGCGAGCATGACCGTGCCCGCGCTCGGGGCCAGCAGACCGCCGATGACGGCACACAGGCTGCTCTTGCCCGCGCCGTTGCCACCGAGCAGCGCGACCGCCTCGCCGGCGGCGACGGTGAGGTCGATGCCGTGCAGCACCTCGATCTCGCCGTAGCTCGCACGCACGCCCTGGACCCGCAGCACCACCGGGCCCGCAGGCTCCGCCGTCGTGTCAGCCACCGCGGCCGCTGTCTCGGACACTGCCGTGGCCCTGGACGGAGCCGTCGCCTCGGACACAGCCGTCACCCCCGACACAGCCGTCACCTCCGACACAGCCGTCACCTCCGACACAGCTACCACGTCGGCGGTGCCCGCCGCCGCCCTGGAGCGTCGTCGTTTCTGGCTCGAGCGGCCGATGGCGGCCAGCGCTCCGTCCGGGTCACGAGCCAGGCCGATCGCGCCGAGGCCGAACAGCACCTGCATGAAGTAGGACGAGGCCGGGACGGCCTCGAACGCCTGCGGCGCGAGCGCGCTGACCAGGCCGGCGAGAACCGCGCCGGCCGGCCGGCGAATACTGAAGGTGACGGTCGTGGCAAGCCAGACCAGGCCGAGCAGAACGTCGTAGTCGGTGTTGGTGACCCGTCCCCGGCTGGTCGCCAGCATCACCCCGCCGAAGCCGGCGATCGCCGCCGAGATGACGAACACCAGCAGTTTCATCCGGTCGACGGCGATGCCGCTGGTACGCGCACCGACCTCGGTGGAGCGCACCGCGAGCATCGCGCGCCCGGTACTCGACGTACGCAGCGCGTGCACCAGCCAGAGCACCAGGCCGACGAGCACGAGCATGAGGACGACGAGCCACCGCGGGTTCTCCGTGTCGACGATCCCCAGGTCGGGCGCCGGGACGGCCCAGCCGGAGCTGCCGTTGGAGATGTCGTGGATCTGGAAGAGCAGGTTCTGCCCGATGTACGCCAGCGCCAGGGTTGACAGGGCGAGCGGCAGACCGCCGAGCCGGCGGGCCGGCAGCGCCACGATCAGCCCGGTGATCGCGGCCACCGCGGTCCCGGCGAGCAGTGCGAGGAGGAACGGGACGTCATGCCCGATCAGGATGCCGGCGGTGAACGCACCCGAGAGCACGAACGCCGCCTGGGCGAGACTGACCATCCCGCCGACACCCGTGACGACCGTGAACGACATCAGCACGATCGCGGTCGCCAGCCCCTGTGCGAGCAGCCCCGCCCAGAAGTCCGTCGCACCGAACGCCGTGTAGGCCAGTAGTCCCGCGACCACGGCGGCCCACAGTGCCCGCCGGGCCCACGGCGAGGCCTCGGTCGGATCGTCCGCCGGTGGCTTCTCCTCCAGCGTGGCCCCGGCGCTGCGGCCACGTTCGGCACCGAAGTAGATCAGCAGGCCGAACAGGATGATGAACGGCACGGCGGTCGGGAAACCGGTGATGTCCAGGTCGACGTAGCCCGCGACCAGGTTCTGGGCCACTCCCAGGAGCAGCCCGCCGCCCATCGCCACCGGGATCGAGGCGAACCGGGCCAGCACGACGGCCGGGATCGACACGAAGAGCATCGTGTTGAACGTGAAGCTGCCGAGCCCGAACATCGGCGCCAGCAGCACACCGACCAGGCCGGCGAGGCCGCAGGACAGGATCCAGGAGACGGCCGAGGCCCGGTCCGGGTCGACACCGCGCAGTGCGGCGATCTTCGGCCGGCTCACCGAGGCACGCATCTCGAGGCCGATCCGGGTGTGCCGCACCAGCCACCACAGCAGCAGCGCGGCGAAGATCGCCGCGCCCAGCATGGCCAGCTGGTTGGTGTCGATGACGAGCCCGTCCCCGAGGGAGAAGCTCTCCTTCGGGGACGGGCCGAGACCGGGGATGAGGAACACGTCCTCGATCGCCGGGAGATCCCAGTGCGCCTTCTCGCGCAGCATCGCGGTGACCCACAGCGCGAACGCGGGTAGCGCGATCAGCAGGCCGAGCGTTCCCACCATCCGGGCCGCGATCGACGCCTCCCGCAACGGATTGAACAGCACCCGGTGCAGCAGCCAGCCGAGCAGTGGCGCGAACACTCCGACGCAGAGGAGAGCCGCCGGCACCACCGGCATGTCCTGACCGGTGTTCAGCTGGAAGAAGAGATAGGCGGTCGCGAACGCGACCCCGCCCTGCCCGAAGTTGAAGACTCCCGACGTCTGATAGGTGAGGGTGAGCCCCGACGCCAGAATCGCGTATAAGGCGCCGGAGACCAGACCTGCGACCACCAGGCTGAGAAATTCGGTCACGTGTTCCTCCCCCAGTGAGTCTTTACAGCTGGCATCGCCGGCCGGTCAGCCAAGGTAGGCATCGCGGACTCTTTCATCACGCTGGATCTCGTCCGGGGTTCCTTCCGCAAGCACCGAGCCGAGGTTGAGAACGGAGATCCGGTCACAGATCCGCATCACGAACCCGGCGTCGTGCTCGACCAGAAGGACCGCGCAGCCCTCGCTCCGCAGCGACTCGATGAGATCACCGAAACGCGCGGACTCCGCGGCGTCCAGGCCCGAGGTGGGCTCGTCGAGCAACAGGAGGGTCGGGCGATCCACGATCGCCCGAGCCAGCTCGACGAGTCGCTGCTGCCCCAGTGGCAGTGAACCGGAGGTGATCCCGCGGACGGCCGTCAGGCCACACCACTCGAGGACCTCGGCGACCCGCTCCCGGCGTTCACGCTCGTGCCGCCGCCGCGCCGGCCAGCCGCACAGGTCACCCAGGACACCCCCGCCGCCACCTCGCCATTCCAACGCTGCCAGCACGTTGTCCTCCACCGACAGCCAGCTGAAGACCTGGGCACGTTGGAAGGTCCGACGCATGCCCATGCGGGCGCGTGCGGTCGAGGACCGGCCGGTCACGTCGGCGCCGCCGAATCGCACAGAGCCGCGGCTGGCCGGGGTGATCCCGGAGATGACGTCGAACAGCGTCGTCTTTCCCGCACCGTTCGGCCCGATCAGGCCACGCACGGTTCCCGGTGCGACCTCAAGGTCGACGTCGGTGAGTGCATGCACGCCGCCGAATCGTTTGCTGACGCCGCCGAGCGCCAGAAGTGGGCCGTCAGCGGGGGCAGCGGGTGCCGCCGGGGTGGGCATGGGGCCTCCTGTGTCACGCACGAGGTGATCGATATGCGGCGAGCCGTCGGCCAGGACGGTGAACGGGACCCGTCAGGGTCGGCGACGACGACGTCCGAGCCGGGGTCAGTACGACGGCTGCCCGGCACCGGCTCCAGGCCCTCTAGCCCCGACATGTGACGACTCACACAGAAGCGTAGCCGATAGATATATATGTTTCTAGTCCGGCGTCAAACGGCGATCGCCGAACGCCCACGCGGTCGCCCCGCGCAGGCGTCGGCGCGATCCACAGAACCTGGAGGCCACGGGATTGGGTGACGTCCGGCGAACCGGGCGGCAGATGATCCACGACGGAACGTGGCCCGCAAATGAGCTAGAGATTTAAGGTGCCAGACGACGCGGGGTCAGGGCCGGAGGAGAATCTTCGCGCTCGCGGTGACGTTGGCGAGATCGTCGAAGGCCTCGTTCACCTCGCTGAGGCCCACCCACCGGGCGATCAGCGGCTCCGGGTCGATCTGCCCGCCGGCGAACGCGTCGACGACGGTGCGGAACTCCTCGGGGGTGTAGTAGACGGCGAAGCCGACCGAGACCTCCTTCATCAGGGCCGCGACCGACGCGAACGGGGTCGGCTCGATCGTCACGCCTGCCATCACGATCCGGCCCCCCGGCCGCGCGACGGTCACGCAGGCGTCGAGCAGCGATGCCCTGCCCGCGCACTCGGCGACGAAACTGTAGGTGCCGGCGGCGACCTCCTCGACGGAGCCGACGACCTCGGTCGCCCCGAAGGATGCCGCGGCTGACCGGCGGATGGCCACCGGGTCGACGGCGGTGATCCGCCGGGCGCCGCGTTGGCGCGCCCACGCGATCGTCGTGAGGCCCACCGTCCCGGCGCCGACGACGAGCACGTCGTCGCCTTCGGTCAGGTGCCCCGTCCGGGCGATGTGCAGGCCGACCGCGAACGGCTCCACCAGCGCGCTGTACAAGGGATCGATCCCCGGTGCCAGCGGGATGGCGGCGGCCGCGGTGACCACCGCCAGCTCCGCGAAACCGCCCCCACTGCCACCGAGCCCGACCAGGCGCACCTGCGGGCAGTGGATCACCCGGCCGGAGGCGCACCACTCGCATCTCCCGCAGGAAAGCGCGGGCAGCACCGCGACCTGGGTGCCCTCCCGCCAACCCGTCGTCTCCGGGCCGATCCCCACGACCTCCCCGCCGAACTCGTGCCCCATGATCTCCCCTGCGGGCATCGCCGCCCGCGCCTTGACGTCCGAGCCGCAGAACCCGCACGCGGTGACGCGGAGCAGGAGTTCGCCGGGGCCCGGGGACGGATCCGGGACCTCGCTGATCTCATACCGGCCCCCGGAAGCGATCACAGCCGCACGCATGACACCTCGCTTGTTCCACGACCGGCCCACGGTCGCGTGAGATCGACGTCTGTCGTGGCCACCACAGGCAGCCGAGGAGCAGCTCAGGCGAGCGATTCCAGCCACGCGGTGAGAAGGGAGTTGAACTCGGCTGGACGCTCCTGGTGCAGCCAGTGGCCGGCGCCCTCCCAGGTCACCACCCGGGACCGCGGGTCCGTGAAGATCGCCTGCTCGGCGGCGGCCCGCGTCGGGTCGGCGTAGAAGGTCAGCACCGGGCAGGTCCGCCTGCGCAGGTAGGGCGCGCTGTGCGAGTGCAGCGCCATCCCGGTCGCCTGGGCCTCCAGCGCCTGGCGCAGCACGTGGTCGGCCATGCCGGCGATACGGCGAACCTGCCAGGTGCGCAGGGCCAGGTCCCGGGCCGGGGAATCCATGCCCCCCACCAGCTGCTGGACCAGGGGAACCGGGTCGGACACCGCGAGCAGGTCGAGCAGCGGCCGGATGCCGCCGGCGATCTCGTCCGGGAGCAGGTAGGCCGGGTCGACACCGACCATGGCGGCCACCCGGTCGGGGTGTTCGACCGCCAGGCTGCCGGCGACGCTGCCACCCATCGAATGACCGACGGCGACGACCCGCTCCACCTCGAGCTGGTCGAGCAGCCCGGCGAGGTCGGCGGCGAACTGCGTGGTCGTGTAGCCGTCGGGTGGCGCGCTGGAGCGCCCGTGACCGCGGAGGTCGACGGCGATCACCCGCCGGCTGGCGGCCAGGTACGGCAGCTGCCAGCTCCAGTCATGCGAATCGGAGGTGTAGCCGTGGATGAGCAGCAGCGGCAGGTCGCCGGTGCCCTCGTCGGTGAAGAACAGCCGGACGTCTCCGACCTGTGCGAACGCCACCGGAGGCCCCTAGGAGATCTTGAAGCCGGAGTAGCCGGCGGCGACGACCTGATCACACTGTTTGTGGAACTCCGGAACGCCGGCGACGTAGGTCGTGTACATCCGCTTCTTGCCCGGGACGTTGGCGCCGTTGTACCAGGAGTCGCACTTCGGGTGGAGCAGCACGCTGCCCGCCACGAGCGCCTGCACCCCGTCGATCCACTCGCTCTGTGCCTCGGGAAGCGTCTCGATCGTCTGGTGGCCACCGCCGCGCAGGTGGGCCACGCAGTCCGCTATCCACCTGATCTGGTACTCCATGGTCGCGAGGTAGTTCGACGCCGCGGACGGGCTGCCCGGCCCCTGGATGAGGAAGAGGTTGGGGAAGCCGGCGACCCCCAGGCCCAGGTAGGCGACGGGACCCTCGTCCCGCCAGACGTCGCCCAGGACAACACCTCCCCGACCACGGACGTCGATGCGCGTCAGCGCGCCCGTGAGGGCGTCGAAGCCGGTCGCGAAGAGGATCACGTCGACCTCGTGATGGCCCTGCCCGGTCCGGATGCCGGTGGGGGTGATCTCCTCGATCGCGCCCTGGCGCAGGTCCACCAGCGTGACGTTGTCCCGGTTGAACGTCTCGTAGTAGCCGACGTCGATGATCGGCCGCTTGCAGCCGAACGGGTAGGTCGGGGTCAGGCCGGCGGCCGTCCGCGGATCCCGCACGATCAACGCGACCGCCTCGCCGTACAGCGCGGTCGCCAGCTCCCCCGCCTCGGGGTCGGACAGCACGTCGCTCCAGTACAGCGCTCCCCTGACGCCGTTCTCCTCGATCGCGCGCAGCTGCTCCTCGCGCGTCGCCGTCTTCAGCGGCGGGAAACCGCCCATGTTCATGAACACGGAGAAGGCGCTCGTGCGGGCCGCGCCCACGTGGGCGACCAGCTGGGCGGCCCGGATGTCGTCGTAGTTCGCCTTGAGCTCGTCGAGCTCGCCCGGCTCGTAGGGACGGGCGGGCGAGGGCAGCGTGTAGGCGGCGGACCGCTGCAGGACGTAGAGGTGTTCCGCCTGCTCGGCGACCACCGGAATGATCTGGACGCCGGTGGAGCCGGTTCCGATCACCGCCACCCGCCTGCCGGCGAGGTCGAAGCCCTCGCGCGGGTACTGGCTGCTGAACAGGACGGTGCCGCCGAAGGTGTCCAGGCCGGGTATGCCCGGGTCGAGCGGCGCGGAGAGGATGCCGGTGGCGGCGACGACGAACGGCGCGGTGAAGCTCTCCCCCGCCTCGGTGCGCACCGTCCACGTCGAGTCGGCCTCGTCGAAGGACATCTCGACGACCCGGGTGTCGAACTGGATGTCGCGGCGCAGGTCGAGCCGGTCCGCGACGAAGTTCAGGTAGGCCTCGATCTCCGGCTGGCCCGGCAGCACCTCGGACCAGTTCCACTCCTGCTGGAGCTCCGGGGAGAAGCTGTACGAGTACTCGATGCTCTCGATGTCACAGCGCGCACCGGGGTATCGGTTGAACAACCAGGTTCCGCCGACGCTGTCGGCGGCCTCGAGCACCCGCACCCGCAGGCCGTCGGCTCGCAGCCTGTGCAGTGCGTAGAGGCCGGCGAAGCCCGCACCCACCACGATGGCGTCATAGTGCCGGTCCGCGGCGTCCGTCAGCCGGGCGGCACCGGCCCGTGTTCCGTTCCCGTCGCTCACGGCCACGCCCCCACGAATCGCTGATGTAAGTCGGACCCCCGCATAGCTCTAAATATTTCGCCGGTGGCGGGTGTCGTCAAGGGAGCGGCCAGCGCCGACCGGGCGCCAGACCGGCACCGACCGCTCCCCGGCCCGTCAGCCCGGCGGGGTCAGAGGGCCTCGATGACCATCGCGGCACCCATGCCACCGCCGGCACACATCGACACCACGCCGAGCGCGTTCCCCCGGCGGCGAAGCTCGGCGACCATGGTGACCACCATCCGCGCGCCGGTGGCCGCGATCGGGTGGCCCAGGCTCGCGCCGCTGCCGTTGATGTTCACGATCTCCGGCCGGATCCCGAGCTTGCGGATCGTGGCCACCGGGACCGAGCAGAACGCCTCGTTGACCTCGAAAAGATCGATGTCGGCGAGTGTCAGACCCGCACGGTCCAGCGCCTTCGGGATCGCGAGGGAGGGGCCGAGGCCGGTCAGCGCCGGGGCCACCCCGACCGAGGCCCACGACCGGATCCGGGCCAGCGGGCGCAGACCGTGGGCCTCGGCGTACTCGTCACTGGCCACCGTGACGGCGGCCGCCGCGTCGTTGAGACCGGCGGCGTTGCCTGCGGTGACCGTCGGGTTCGGCAGCTCAGGGTGCAGTAGCCGCAGCTGGGCCAGCCCTTCCACCGTGGTGCCGCGGCGGGGGAACTCGTCGGTGTCGAACAGCCGGGTCGAGCCGTCCGGCTGGGGCACCGGCACCGGCACGATCTGCTCGGTGAAGTACCCGCCGTCGATCGAGGCGATCGCCTGCGCGTGGCTGTACACGGCCCACTCGTCCACGTCGAGACGGGTCAGGCCCAGCTCGCGGGCGGTGTTCTCACCGACCGTGATCGACATGTCGAAAGCCGGGGCCTCCGGGCTCTCCGGGTGCGACGCCGACACCCAGGTCACCGGCTGCCCGTCCGCGCCCTTGCGGGTGGTGGTCATCGCGCTGTTGCTGAGGCTCTCCGTCCCGCCGGCGATGACGACCTTGTCCATGCCGGCCCGGACGCTGCCCGCGGCGATGGCGACCGCGCTCAGCCCGCCGGCGCAGTGCTGGTTGGTGGCGACCCCGGCGATGTCGTCGAGGCCGAGCCGTACCGCGATGTTGCGGGCGATGACCCCGCCACCCTGGTAGGCCTCGGCGAGCACCAGGCTGTCGACGTCCCGGGCCGGCACGCCGCTGCGCTCCAGCACCGCGGGGACGACGACCTCCGCGAGGTCGAAGGCGTCCAGGCTCACCAGCGATCCCTTGCGGGCTCGTCCGATCGGGGTGCGGGCGGTCGAGATGATGACTGCTTCGGTCACGGTGGACTCCTCCGGGAGGTTGACTGTGCCCGGGGACGCCGGACACCGACGGCGGATGGTGCGCGAACCGGGCACGGCCGGGCACCAGGCTTCGGGGGGCCGCCGGGTGCGAACTCATCACTCGCCCGAGCACTCGCCGCACCGCGGGCCGGCGCCCGGTACCCGACCTCACACCACCGAGCCCGTGATACATCTACATCTAACAACGTGTGGCGGGTTCGATGCATCGCGATGCTCCTGCTGCTCCGTTGGTCCACCGCAGGTGCGCGCCCGCGATCCGACCACCGATACATCTGGATGTTTTGGGGTCAATGAGGTACAACCCATCGTGGGAAGGTCCGTCGACCTGCGGTTCCGCGGCCGGAACGGACAGGGACCCACGCGCGAAGGGCGGTTCTCCCGCGATGACCCGACATAGCCTGGCCGGCTCCGGCATCGCGCCGGTCTACCGCGACGATCCGCGGCTGGCGCCCCTCGTCGGCCCCGGTGGGCCGTTCGAGGTCGATGACGTCGAGATCCACGGCGTCCCGTTACGCGACTTCGTCCGCGGACCGCGCACCGTCAACGACATCTTCCTGATGGGCGCCGCCCACCAGGCTCTGATCCACACGGTCTACCAGGGTGAGCGGCAGACCTTCGCCCAAACCCGGCTGCAGGCGCGGGCGGTGGCGGCGCAGCTGCGGCTGGTCCACGGCGTGCGCCCCGGCGACCGGGTCGGCATCGCCATGCGCAACCTGCCGGAGTACGTCACGTCGTTCTGGGGCGCCCTGCTCGTCGGCGCCATCGTCACGCCGCTGAACGCGTGGTGGACCGCACCGGAACTCGACTACGCGTTACGCGACGCCGCGGTGTCGGTGCTGTTCGCGGACGAAGAGCGCCTGAGGCGGGTGCGCGCGGCCGGCAGGCCCGACGGCCTCACGCTCGTCGGCGTGCGTTCCGACCTGGGTGACGTCCCGTTCGCCGAGCTCACCGCCGCGGAGCCGATCGACGACGACTCCGTCGCCCGGCTGGACCGCGACGACCCGGTGACGCTGCTGTTCACCTCCGGCACCACCGGACGACCCAAGGGCGCTGTCAGCACGAACCGGGCGATGACCGCCAACATCTGGAACATGGCCTTCGCGAACCTGCGTGAAGGCGTCGTCGCCGGCCGGGCGCCGCGCGAGAACCGCCAGCCCGCGACGCTCTCGACCGGGCCGATGTTCCACATCGGCGGTGTCACCACCATCATCTCCAGTCCGCTCGGCGGCGCCAAGATCGTGATGATGCGCCGGTGGGACGTCGAGGAGGCCCTGCGCCTCGCCGCCGCGGAGCAGGTGACCGCGCTCGGCGGTGTCCCAGCCGTCGCGCGGCAGATACTCGAGCACCCGCGGACCCCCTCGCTCGCCGAGCACGTCCGAGGTTTCTCGATCGGCGGTGCCGCCGTTCCCCCCGACCTCGTCGCGCGTGCCGTCGAAGTGCTCGGCCCCGACGTCCAGGTCTTCAACGGCTACGGTCTCACCGAGACGACCTCCGCCGTGGTGACCAACGTCGGCGTCGAGTTCCAGGCGCATCCGGACTGCGTCGGCCGGCCGAACCTCACCGCGGACGTGCGGGTGCTCGGCGCGGACGGCGAGCCGCTCCAGACCGGCGGGACCGGCGAGGTCTGCTTCCGCTCCCCGCAGGTGGCCAGGGGCTACTGGAACGACGAGGCCGCCACCGCGACGTCGTTCCAGGACGGCTGGTTCCGCTCGGGTGACGTCGGCTTCCTCGACGACGAGGGCTTCCTGCACGTCGTCGACCGGCGCAAGGACGTGGTGATCCGGGGCGGCGAGAACGTCTACTGCACCGAGGTCGAGGCGGTCCTGCACGAGCATCCGGGCGTGGCCGAGGTGACCGTCGTCGGGCTGGACGAGCCGATGTTGGGCGAGCGGGTCTGCGCGGTGGTCGTCCCGCGGCCCGGTGCCACACCCGGCATCGAGGAGCTGCGGGCCTTCGCGGCCGACCGGCTGGCCGTCTTCAAATGCCCCGAGGCGCTGTACGTCATCGCCGAGCTGCCGAAGACCGCCACCGGCAAGGTGGCCAAGAACGACGTCCGTGCACTGATCACGGACGACACCGACAGGATCGTCCGTGCCTGGTGACCCGCGCCGAGCGCCGCTGACCACCAGACCAGGCCGGTCCGCATTTCCGCAACCACGTGTGCCGGCGAAGCCGGCGCCTCCGGAGGGCTGAACCGTGTCCGAGCACCGCCTGTTAATTGACGGAAAGCTTGTCGAGGCCGAGGGCGGCCGGGTGTTCGACAACATCAACCCGGCCACGGAGGAGGTGCTGGGAGTCACCGCGGACGCCTCCCGTGCCGACATGGAACGGGCCGTCGGTGCCGCCCGCGCCGCGTTCGACCAGACCGAGTGGTCGCGTGACCCCGGGGCCCGCAAGCGGGGCCTGCTGCAGTTGCAGGCCGCGATCGAGGGCGAGGTCGAGGAACTGCGGGCCGAGCTCGTCGCGGAGGTGGGCTGCCCGGTCATCACCACCTACGGCCCGCAGCTCGACGCACCCCTGCGGGAGGCGCTGCGCTGGCCCGCCGAGCAGATCGAGTCGTTCCCGTGGACGCGCTCGCTGCCGGACCACGACGCGTTCGGCATGGGCTTCCCCTCCGCCCGCGAGGTCTGGAAGGAGCCCGTCGGCGTCGTCGGGGTGATCGTGCCCTGGAACTTCCCCCTCGAGATCGCGCTGAACAAGCTCGGCCCCATCCTCGCGATGGGTAACACCTGCGTGCTCAAGCCCGCCCCGGACACACCCTGGAACACGACCCGGCTGGGCCGCCTGATCGCTGAGAAGACCGACATCCCGCCGGGCGTCGTGAACATCGTCGCCTCCTCCGACCACCTGGTCGGCGAGGTGCTCTCGACCTCGCCGGACGTCGACATGGTCGCCTTCACCGGCTCGACGGCAACCGGGCGACGGGTCATGCAGGCCGCGGCCGCCACGGTGAAGCCGACGTTCCTCGAGCTCGGCGGCAAGTCGGTGAACCTCGTCCTGGAGGACGCCGACTTCACGAAGGCGATCCCCACCGCCGCCATGGTCTGCATGCACGCCGGGCAGGGATGCGCCATGCCGACCCGGCTGCTCGTCCCGAACTCCCGCTACGACGAGGCGATCGAGCTCGCCAAGGTCGCGTTCGAGGGCGTGAAGTACGGCGACCCGACCGACCCGTCGGTGCTCCAGGGCCCGCAGGTCTCACGCCGCCAGCAGGAGCGGGTCCTCGGCTACCTCGACTCCGGCCGCCAGCAGGGCGCCCGCGTTGTTCTGGGCGGCGGGGTACCGAAGGACCTCGACCGCGGCTACTTCGTCGAACCGACCCTGTTCGCCGACGTCACACCCGACATGACCATCGCCCAGGAGGAGATCTTCGGCCCGGTCCTCGTCGTCATCGGCTTCGACGACGATGACGACGCCGTCCGCATCGCCAACAACTCCGTCTACGGCCTGTCCGGAATGATCACCTCCGGCGACCTGGACCGGGCCAAGGCCGTCGCCCGGCGGATCCGCACCGGAACCCTCGGCATCAACGGCGGCATGTGGTACGGCGCGGACGCCCCCTTCGGCGGTTACAAGCAGTCCGGGATCGGCCGCCAGTGCGGCCTCGAGGGCCTGGAGATCTTCACCGAGACCAAGACCGTGGGGTGGCCGGCAGGCAGGTGACCGGCACCGCGCACCGCACCTGGGCGGTGACGGCGCGGTGGCCCGGGTGGTGACGACGGATGGCCGTCACCACCCGGGCGACGGTCAGGCACGGCAGAGCCCGTCCGCCGTCGCGGATCCGCCCGTCCCCCCGCCCTCCCACGGCCGGGCGCCGGGTCAGTAGTCGTCGATCAGGTCGACGACGGCCTCCGCCCGAGCACTGGGCGCCAGTTTGCCGAGGGCGACCATGTGCGATCGCCAGTGTTCCTGAGCGCCCGGACCGTCGCAGGCCACGATGAGCTCGACCAGGCGGCGCTGGGACCGGACACTGCGTCTCCGGTTGGCGAGCGAACCGGCGACGCCCCGGTCCTGCGCCGCGGCGACCGAGCGCGCGACGATGTCCGTCAGCATCTCGGCCACGATGGCGAGAGTCTGGTTCCCGGCAAGGGCGAGCAGCCGCTGGTGGAACTCCGCGTTCACACGCGCGAACGCCCCCGCGTCGCCCATCACCGCCTCCTGCTCGGCGATCAGCGCCTCGAGCTCGGCGACGGCGGCGAGCCTGGTGTCCAGGTCGGCGACCCGACGCGCCGCCAACGGCTCGAGATGGCTGCGCGCGACGAAGACATCCGCCAGCGAAACGTTACGGGCGAGGAGCATCAGCGCCGCGGTGCGCGCGGTCGCCTGCTCGTCCGGATGACGCACGAAGATCCCGCCGAGGACACCGCGCTGTACCGAGATCAGCCCCTGGGCCTCCAGGATGCGCAGCGCCTCACGCAGCGAGGGCCGGGAGACACCGAACCGCGCCACCAGGTCGGATTCACGGCCAAGCAGGTCGCCGTCCGTCAGCTCCCCGCTGACGATGAGGCGGCGGAGCTCGTCGGCGATCTGCTGGGGCTTCTCCCGGGGCGAGCCTTTCGATGCCATGGGCCCTCCCCGTCTGCAGTTCGCGGTCACGGTATCGCTGATGATGACCGAGCCCTGATGGTTTGACATCCTCCCCGGCCTGAAGGCCGCCCTCGAAGGCGGGGCTCGGGCCAGGCTCCACCCCGACATGGTGGCCGGGGTGGAGCAGCTACTCGCCCAGCGGAACCCCACCACTGGCTGACTGCACCGCACGGAGACGGAAGGGCCTGGCCACCTTGTCAAAGCAGCCACGCCGTTCCCGTCGGGCCCCGCCCGCCTTCCGTCACGTGGGCGCCGGTCACCGTGTTGCCTCCGGGGGCAGCAGTCGCCGGGCGACCTTCCCGGTCAGCAGGCGCGGCAGCTCGGCCAGGAACACCACCGAACGCGGCGCCTTGTAACGGGCGATGCGATCCCGAACGAACTCGATGAGCTCCACCTCGAGCGCCGCGGAATCCGCCGGCGGTGCCACCGGCTGGACGACAGCGCGCACGGACTCCCCCATCTCCGCGTCCGGCACGCCGATCACCACGACGTCCGCGACCGCCGGATGCAGGATCAGCGCGTCCTCGATCTCACGCGGATAGATGTTCACCCCGCCCGAGATAATCATGTTCGACGCACGGTCGGTGAGATAGAGATACCCCTCCTCGTCGACCCAGCCGATCTCCCCGAAGGTGCCCCAGCCCTTCTCGTTGAACGCACTGGCCGTCTTCTCCGGATCTCCGTGATAGGTGAAACCGTTCGGTGACTCGAAGTACACCCTGCCCTCTGTGCGCGGCGGCAGCTCGCCGCCGTCCTCCCCGACGATGTGCACCGGCCCCAGCATGGATTTCCCGACCGATCCCGGATGGGCAAGCCATTCCTCCGGTCCGATCACGCAGAACCCGATGCCCTCACTGCCGGAGTAGTACTCGTGGACCACCGGCCCGAGCCAGTCCAGAACGGCCCTCTTCACCTCCGGCGGACACGGCGCCGCCGCGTGCACGAGAGTCCGAAGGCTCGACAGGTCGAACCGGGCCCGGTCCACCTCGGGCAGCTTCAACAACCGCACCAGATGCGTCGGCACCACCTGAGCCAACGTCACCCGATGGCGTTCGATCAGCCCAAGGAACTCACCCGCGTCGAACCGTTCGACCGCCACAACCGTGCCGCCGATTCGATGGATAGCCGTCGCCCACCCCAGCGGAGCGGCGTGGTAGAAAGGCGCCGGACTCAGATAGACGGTGGACTCGTCGCCGCCGAAAAGGAACCGAACCATCGCGGTGAAGCCGGTGGGTTCACCGAGGGGGCGACCGACCATCGCCGGGGTGATCCCCTTGGGCCGGCCCGTGGTACCCGACGAGTAGAACATCCAGTTGCCCTCGCATTCGTCGCCGATCGGCGACGTGGGATGGGCTGCGAGAGTCTCCTCGTAGGAGACGAACCCGTCGATGGGCCCGCCCACGGCGAGTCTCACCTTCAGTGCCGGCGCGTTGATGCCGGCCGCGATTTCCGCCCGCGGTGCCGACGCGACCAACGCCGTCGCACCACAGTCCACCACGATGTACTCGGCCTCGGCGGCGGACAGATGCCAGTTGATCGGTGTGACGAGCAGCCCGGAGCGCAGCCCCGCCCACACGACCTCGAAATACTCCGACCGGTTCTCCATCAGCACGGCCAGATGACTGCCCGTCTCGAGCCCGAGCGACCTCAGCGCGTGTGCCAGCTGGTTGGAACGTGCCTCGAGCTCGGCGTACGAAACAGTCCGGTCCCCGATGACCACCGCCGGACGGTCAGGCGCCGTCTCCGCGAACCGTTTCGGATGCTCCATGTCCACGTGGACTCCCTCACCGGCCTGTGACGCCCACAAAACTCCAGGCAATTGATATAGATATATATCAACGCCTCTCGTCGCGCACCTGTCCACAGCCGGCGCCAGGCAGCCCGGCAGCCAGCGTCGCGCTGGTCGCGGACCACACCGCGTGGCAGCCGCATCGCGAACCCCAAGGCGATGGCGGACCCGTCACACGGGCCCGCCATCGCTTTGAGCTCTCCTCTGTGCCGAGGTGCCGGGGCTCCTTCACGGAGTCTGACGGCGCACTCCCCGGGCGACCGGGTGGCGGGTCCGCGATAGATCCCGCCACCCGGGTCAGAGAATTTTCCCGAGAAGGGGTTGCCGACGACCGGCTAAAGGCCCAGGAGATCTCCGACCTGCTCCCAGACATAGCCGTGGCCCGGCATCGCGATGAACGGAATGACCTCGGCGTAGGCCTGCCCGGTCACCGCCTGACCGTTGATCGTCCCGGACACGGTCGTGGTGCCCTCCCAGTACGACCCCACCGTGACGATGTCGCTGTAGACCTCCTGGTCAGGGAACTGCGACGTCACGGTCAGCGTGCCGCCCGGAACATTGACCTTCCAGTTCTGGGGATACACGATTCCGGTATGCGGACTGGTCCAGCTGCCGAGCGCCGTCTCG
Organism: Parafrankia irregularis; assembly: GCF_001536285.1. Classification (NCBI taxonomy): domain Bacteria; kingdom Bacillati; phylum Actinomycetota; class Actinomycetes; order Frankiales; family Frankiaceae; genus Parafrankia; species Parafrankia irregularis. The sequence continues at coordinate 16,432 of NZ_FAOZ01000018.1, forward strand.
CTGAGCTGGCTCGCCGGCAGGTTCACGGTGCTGCCGTCGGGGTTGATGAGCGTACCGACCGTCTGGACGTAGTTGTGATTCTCGTCGCGGATGAAGTAAAGCATGTACTGGGTGTTGTTGGACAGCTGGATGCTGAACCACTCCCAGCCACCCTTGCCGGGGTTCCAGTTGCCCCACTGGTGGTCCATCCATGCCTTTCCGGTGACGTTCACCAGCAGGCCGTGGTCGAAGAGCTTCCCGGAGACGTCGAGGTTCGTCTGCGAGTAGTAGGCCGACTCACCGAACGGGCCGTAGGGAATCACACCCGAAGGTCCCCCGTGCAGCGCGGCCGGGGTGCTCTGCTTCAGCGTCAGCCCGCTGTACACATAGCTGAGGTCCGGGAATCCTCCCCAGATGTGGTTGACGCCGTTCTTCCCGTCCATGTGCACGCCACCGACGTCGAAGCTGAATCCGCCGCCGGCCGGGGTCTGGTCGTTCTGGATGCTGTAGATGTCCCGGTTCTGCTTGAAGGTCCCCCGGGTCAGGTCGGTGACCGACATGTTTACGTTGTAGATGACACCGGTCGGCGCGGTGTCGAGCCCGTCGTTACGGACGACCATGGTCTCGAACCCGTACGAGTGGCTCTTGCCGAAGACGTCCTTTCCGGTGAGGTGGCCGGTGAAGTACCACCACTCCATTCCGGCGTCCGGGTGGGCGGACTCGTCCGCCGGCAGCACCACCGGGGGTGTCGCCGCCGAGGCCACTGGCGCGTGCACCGCGGACAGCGCCAGGCTGGCCGCCGTGCCTAACACAAGCGCTGCGAGTCTTCGGAACCGTGGCCGGGCCCGGAAGCCCTTGGTCGACGTCATGACGTCGCTCCTTTCGTAAACTGCGGTCGTGCGACGAAGCGGTCGCCTCGCCGCCCGTCGGCGGCCTGTCCCCGGCTGCCGAGGTCCATAACAATCGGCGGCCGCCACCCGAAAAGGCGGAAACGCCGAGATGACATGTCACTGAGAGACCAAAGAATTTGTTTCGCCTGCCGGGAAGTACCCCGGCTCATCTCCGGTCGGCGGTGGCGCCGTGTTCGCGGGATCTCGACAACGACCGCCGGTCGGAAAGAACGTGATCGAAGGGCTGCGTGGCTCACTCCGACGCCGCCGCATCGGTGACTTCCGATACGTACGTCGTCCCGGCGTCCAAAATACGGACGACCCGGAGGTTTTGAACAGGAAACCGGCACTCAAGGCAACCGCAACGATCGCCTGGGCCAGCTGGTCGTGGGTGAATCGCGGAGTCCGGATGGCCGCCGCCGACATACGACGATCATCCGACGAGTGAACCTAGCCGAAATATCCAGAAGTTTCAAGCCGGGATCGGAGCCGATCCAAAACAGGCGCCGGTCCGCCGGCGGCTCCTGTCAGCTCGCCGTCGTCCTGGAGGCACCACCAAGCTGGTCGGCCAGCCACACGGTGACCTTCGCGCGGGAGTGGAAGCCAAGCTTGCTGAGGACCTGGTGGACATGCGACTCCGCGGTCCGCGGAGCGATCCGCAGCTCCGTCGCGATCTCCCTGTTGGTCCGCCCCAGGGCCAACAGGCCGACGACCTCCCGTTCGCGGCGGGTCAGCCCGGCGTCGGACAGCGGGCCCCTGTCGGCGATCCCGCTCGCGACACCAGGCGGGGTGCCTTCCTCGGGTTGGCCCAGAGCGCGGGAACAGGCTTCGGTCGGCGTCAGCTCGGCGCCGTGCGCCCGCGCCGCCTCGAACGGGCCGTCACCGAGTGACCGGAGGCAGTCCGCCTCACAGTCACTGCGAAAGCGGAACAGAGCGGGGAAGGCCGCGGTGGACGTCCCCATCCGCGACCACAGTCGATCCGCCGCACCGAGCAGTACGGCGGCCGTCACGTGCCGGCCGCGGCCCGCCTCGATCCAGGCGATGGTCTCCAGGCACAGTGCGAGGCTCAGCCGGTCGGACCGGCTGGCCGCGAAGGACAGCGCGTCCCGGGCGCTCGACACTGCGGCTTCCGCGTCACCCGAGCGCCATACGGCGAGCGCATAGGGCCAGGCCGTGTACAGGCGCAGCGCCGGCTCGCGACGGCGCACGGCCATCGCGCCGCACTCCGCGTGGTAACGCCCAGCCGCCGCGGGGGCGGGGCCGAGCGCCGCGGCCACGGTGAGCATCGCGAGGGTCTCCAGTTGGCGGTCGACGTCGCCGACCTGGCGAAACCGCTCCAATGCGAGTTCGAGGTGTTCTGTCGCCACGGACTGACCGGTGTACAGCGCCTCCATTCCGTCCAGCTGGGTGATCAGAGCGGCGGCCGAGACGTCATCGCTGCTGGCGGCCAGCTGGGCTCCCTCGCGCAGGATCGCCGCCGAGGCGACGGCGTCGCCCTGCAAGGTCGCCAGCCAGCCTGCCGCGTGCAAGGCCTGTAGACGATCCAGCGCCGTTCCGTCATCGACGTGCTGGAACCGCGCGAGCCAGGTCCGGCCCTCGTCGAACCGCCCGTCGGCCACCCAGTAGTAATGCAGCGACCGCGCCAGGGTGCGTCCTTGTGCGTGGTCATGCGCCTCGGCGCTGTAGGCCATCGCCCGCTGGAGGTTGGCGTGGTCGCGGCGCAGGCGGCGCAGCCACTGCCGTCGGTCGGTACCGAGCAGCCCGCCCTCCGCCCGTGTCGCGAGCTCGAGGAACCAGTCGCGGTGAGCCCGGCGCATCGCGGTGTCCTCGCCGCTTTCGCGCAGCTTCTCGTAGCCGTACTGGCGCAGCATCTCCAGGAGCCGGAAACGCGCCTTCCCGGAGCCCGGCTCGGGCATCAGGATGGACTTGTCCACCAGCGACAGGATCAGGTCGACCACAGGCTCAGGCAGTCCCGAACCGTGACAGACCCCCTCCACGGCATCAAGCTCGAAGCCGCCGGCGAACACCGACAGCCGCGCCCACAGGCGCTGTTCCGCACCGGTGCAGAGGTCGAAACTCCAGTCGATGCAGCCTCGGAGGGTGCGCCGCCGATCCGGCATCCGGCGGCCGTCGTGCCGCAGGACCCCACCTCCCTCGTGGAGTAGTCGCAGGATCTCGGCTGGCGACAACGCACGCAGCCTGACCGCCGCCAGCTCTATCGCGAGCGGTATCCCGTCGACCAGGCGGCAGATGTCCCCGATCGCGTCGCGGTCGTCCCGGGTGAGATCGACGCCTGACCGCACAGCGCGAGCCCGGTCCAGGAAGAGGGTGGCGGCGTCACCGCCGGACTCGCCCTGCTTCTCGATGCTGGACCGCTCCGGCACCGAGAACGGCGCCACCAGGTACGTGCACTCGCTCTCGACGCGCAGCGATTCCCGGCTCGTCGCGAGAACACGCAGTCGCGGGCACCCCCGCAGCAGACTGTCGACCAGATCCGCGCAGGCGTCCGCCAGATGCTCACAGTTGTCGAGAACGAGCAGCAGTCGCCGCTCGCGCAGGTGCCCCAACAACGTGTTCAGAACAGTCCGATCCGCTGGCGGTGAGCAGCCGAGCGTCGCCGCGAGCTGATGCGGGAGCAGGTCCGGATCACGCAGCTGGGCCAGTTCGACGAACCACACCCCGTCGGGAAACTCGCCGCGGACCTCCGCGGCGGTACGCAGGGCCAGCCGTGTCTTACCCACGCCTCCCACGCCCACGAGCGTCACCAGCCGAAACCGCCCGAGCCGCTGTCGTAGGTCGGCACGCTCCTGGCGCCGACCCACGAAGCTGGTCACTTCCGTGGGCAGGACGGCGCCGGGCAGCTGCGGTGACCCGGACACGGACGCGGTCATGGTCAGACTTTTCTGGGCGGTCGACGGGACGTCAAGTCAGACATCTCCGTAGTCCGTCTACGTAGTTCCACTGTGGACGGACCCGGGAAAACCGTCGATCCTTTCCCCGTGGCCGGGTCCGACATCCCGGCCGCTCCGCGCGTTCGAGGTGTGCGACGCGCGCACCAGGACCGACCCCGGGCACCCGGGCCCCGGTGCTCCGACGCGTCGCGCACCGAAACCGAAAGGAGGCCCAACCAGGCCACGGCCCGGGAGACGTCCGGTCCGGTTGTGGAATTCCTTGGCCGGGCCACCGCGCCGGCACCCACTGACACGACGGCAGGACAGCCAGCGCGGGGTCATGGTCGAGTCGCTACGACGATGTCCTCACGGCCGACTTCCCGGACTTTTCCGGTGCAGATGCGGTGGCTGCGCCACCGGGAGGTCCAGATGGGTCCGGATACCCGCGGGTGCGTCCACGACCGTGGGTATGGCGTTGACGGCGGACAACGCCGTCCAGATGCGCCCCCAGTAACCGATGTCGCCGTTCGGCCCGGGATCGGTCGGCTCGTAGTTCACCCGGAAGGATGGCAGACCGGTGAAGTACAGCGCGTATTTGCAGTCCTCGTACCCCCAGTCGGGGTCGGTCTCGTCATCCATCCGCCAGAAGGAGCGAAAGATCAGGACCGGCCGGCCGCCATTCCAGACCCGCCATTCGAGCCGCATTCCCGCGACACCACCCTTTGCGATCGATCCGGCTCGAACGGTGACATCGCGTCGGGCGACCGCGCTGTCCCAGACGAAGTCGTAGTCCTCCACGTCGATTCCCAGGCCTGCGGCCAGCAGGTGGATGGACTCCTTGAAGGTCCGGCCCATGGTGTCGAACATCCGCGGCGGGTTCGCCCTGAGATCGTCCGGATCGCGGCCGAAGCCGAGTCCGTCGAACATCATCGCGGCCGAGGGGTGGTTGCGGAAGTCGCCGACTTCCTGCACCACGAGCTCGTCGATGCGCGAGGCCAGCCGCGCGAAGGTCAGCGGCAGCAGATCGCCGGCGAACCCCGGATGAATGCCGGTGCCGAACAGCGACACGCCGCCCTCCTGGCAGGCGGCCTCCAGCCGCTCCCGCACCTTGTCGTCGAGCGCTGCGGGATAGGTGAAGCCGGAGGGGGTCACCAGGTTCTTTCCGCTGCGCAGAATGCGCGTGATCTCGTCGATGTCGACATACAGCGGCGCGTAGTTGACGCAGTCGGCGTCCAGCGCCAGCACCGCTTCGGCATCACAGGTGGCGAGCACTCCGACCGGGTCGACACCGGCCAGTTCACCGATGTCGCAACCGTCCTTCTCCGCGGAGGTGACGAAACACCCGACCACCTCGAAGGCCGGGTTCTCGACCATGTGCCTGATCGATATCTGTCCGACACTGCCCGTCGCCCACTGGATGACCCGCAGCGGCCGCCTCTCCGACACAGCGTTTCCCCTCTTTGCTCTGGTGCTCTCGGACGGCAGGGACCAGTCCCGCCGGCGGGGCACTTCCCTGCCGTCCGCCGGGCCGATGCCTTGGATGTGGTTCGGAGCCGGAGGTGGTTCGGCGCCTGAGCCGCACTCGGGGCCTGCGCCGTATCTCAGGGCCTGAGCTGGTGGGCGCCCCGGACGAACGGCAGCCCGGTGAGGTTCACGATGCCGGGTGGCGCCGCGCAGACCTGCGGGATGGCATTGACGGCGGGCAGCGCCGTGGTCACGGTGCCGTCGAGGTGGTCACCCTGGGGCTCGAGACGGACCCGGACACCGGGATCACCGTCAAGCTCGATGATGTAGCCATGGGTGACGGGCCAGTTCGGGGTCATGTCCTCGCCGAGCTTCCACACGAAGGAGCACTCGATGAGCGATCGGCCGTCCCGGTCGCCGGACACGGTGCCCTTGAAACCGGCGATGTGTCCCTTGCGGACGGTCATGAACCCGAAGTCGGTGTCCTCGTTGGCCGTGGCGAACTCCACCCGGAAACCGACCCTGTCGATACGGACACCGAGTTCCCTCGCGAGCACTGGGATCTGATCCTTGAACGACCCGCAGGACGCCTCACAGGCCACCGCGGCCGCGGGATCCTCGGGGGGCAGGTCGAAGCCCTGGGCGCGGAACATCTGTTCGTTGGCGTAACCGGCGATGTCGAGCGACTCCAGGATCGAGACCCGTTCGATGCGGCTGCACATCGCGCTGGCGGCGAGCGCGACGTTCGGCGCATGCCCCGGATAGATGCCGGAGGCGTAGAGCGACGAGCCGCCGCGCAGGCAGGCGTCCCGCAGCCGGTGGGTGGCCTCCTCCCCGTAGCCGAAGCCGGCCATCATGTACATCGTCGAGACCACGTTGACGCCGGATTCGAGGATCCGTTCCAGGTGGTCGAAGTTCGGCCGGTAGGCCATGTACGAGACGCAGTCGGGCTCCAGCGCGACGAGCGCCTCGACGTCATCGGTGGCCAGCACTCCGATCGGGTCGAGGCCGCACAGCTCTCCGACGTCCCGGCCGACCTTGTCCGGTGCGTGGGCGTAGCAGCCGACCAGGTCGAGGACGGGGTGGCCGACCATGCCACGGACCGCGGCACGCCCGGTCTTACCGGTCGTCCACTGGACGACGCGCAGCCGCCGGCTCATCGGGCGATCCGGTCCGGTCGCCGGGTCGAGGTCTCCTGCAGCGCACGCCAGACCCCGGTCGCATCCGCCCGCGACAGGCCGAAGCACCTGCGCGACACGAACTCGTCGTCGGAATGCGTGTAGGCCACCGGCCCGTGGGCGAGCCCCTCGTACGACGCGGTCGCGACCTCCTCCGGCGAACTCGGACGCATCAGGCGTGACCGGGCCCGGTCGAGCGGGTCGTCGGTGTCCGTGCGGTTGCACAGGTCGGGATCGAGCGTCTCCTGGAAGGCGTCGTAGTTCGGCGACGAGGTCGCTCCGACGAACACGTTGACCGCGTCCACACCGCGGTCCGCGAGTTCCGTCCACAGCGACTCGGTGAGGATCCACTCGAAGGCCTTGCCCGCGTTGTAGGTGCTGAAGTTCACCGCGCCCTGGGTGCCACCCATCGAGCTGATCATGACGATCCCGCCGCGGCCCCGCTCCGCCAGCCGGCGTCCGAAGTGGTGCGAGAGGATCACCGGCGTCCGACAGTTCACGTCGACGCTGAGCAGGTGCAGGTCCAGGTCGCCGTCGATGAAACGGCTGTTCGGGCCGACCGCGGCGTTGTAGACGAGCAGGCCGACATCGAGATCCGCGGTCGCGTCCGCGAGGATCTCGCCGATGTCGGGTGACGCGAGGTCCGCCGCGACCGTGCGCACCTCGCGACCGTGCCGCGCGGCCACCTCCGATGCGGTCGCTTCCAGCTTCTCCTTGCCACGAGCCACCAGGACGACGTTCAGCCCACGCTCGGCCGCTTCCATGGACAGTGCGCGGCCGATTCCCATCGACGCGCCAGCCACGACCGCCCACGGCCCGTACCTGCCGGCGAAGTCCTTGCTCGCGACGGCGCCGTCCGCCGCATCGCCGTTTCCCGGGCCATGCCCCGACACCACAGTCATCCCGTTCCTCTCGACGTCCACCGCGGCCGGGAGATCCGCACAGCCGCACCATCCGGGTCCACCTACGACCCCGAGGGCGTAAACATAAAACATGCAATGTTATTGGGCAAGACACCTGTACGGCTCCCGACGCGGTGGGGGCGACCTCGTACGATGGCCGCTGTGCCCCTGGATCACCCCGCGCTCATGAGAAGCCCGGCCTGCCCGACCAGGAAGCACCGACGTCGTCCGGCCGGCCGCGACCGGAACGGCCGACGGCACACGACACGGCGATCAGGCCAGCCGAGGTGACCAGGCCAGCCAAGGCGACCAGGCCCAGTGGGCCGACCCAGCGAACCCAGGTTCGTGGCGACCGCACCCGATCGATGATCATCGACGAGACGGTGCGCTGTGTGCGCGAGGAGGGCTTCGGCGCCGCCAGCGCCCGGCACATCGCGGAACGCGCGGGCGTCACCTGGGGGGTGATCCAGTATCACTTCGGTGACCGGGACGGTCTTTTCAGCGCCGTCGTGGAGAGCGGGTACCAGCAGCTGCGTGCGAGCGTCGAATCGGCGCAGCTACCCGTGACAGGTACGACCCGAGAACGCGTCAGCGCTCTCGTCGACGCCGCCTGGGCGGCGTTCTCCGCGCCGACATCCATGGCCAGCCTCGAGATCTCGATCGCCACGCGGGTCGACCGTTCCGCCAGCCAGGCCGCCTACCTTGAGAGCGTCGCCGGCCAACTCCACCAGCTCGGCGGCCGCCTGACGGACGGACCTGACGACCGCCTCGGCGACCTCGTCTGGGCAGCCCTGCGCGGCCTCGTGCTGCGGCAGATGGTCGTTCGCGAGCACCTTGACTTCGCCGACGATCGAGCCCTTCTCGTCGATGTACTCGTCGCCTACCTCGACGCGAGACACACCACCTGATCTCCTTCCAGGCGTGTAACACGGAGGATTCCCACTACACGCAAGCCGGCAGCCGGCTCGCGCAGTCGAGGTTCGTGGCCGGCGCCCGGACCCCCTGCCGATCCGAGGACCAGGGCGTCCTCCGGCGGCTTCGATGCCCCGGCCCGGGCGGGGCCGCGAACAGCCTCACCCGGGCGGACCGCCGGCGCATTCTGCATCGAGTGCGTGCAGACGTACTGGTCCTACATCGCCAAGCTCGCCGGAGCCACGAAGATCGCGGCGATCGGGCTCGGCGTGAATCCGGCGTCCAAGAACTGCGCGAACGGCGTCGTCAAATCCATCGAGAAGCAGGGTGGAGCCTTCGGTCAGAAGGTCGTCTACCTCAACGACGGCCTGCCCTTCGGCCTCCCGAACGGCGTCGGCCCCGAGGTGACGGCCATGAAGAAGGCCGGCGTCCAGCTCGTGATCGGCTGCGTCGACTCCAATTCCATGAAGACCTTCTCCCAGGAGATGCGGCGCCAGGGCGTCGGAGACGTCACCATGGTCCACCAGAACACCTACGATCAGAGGTTCGTCGCCGAGAGCGGCGATCTCTTCGAAGGCGACTACGTACTGGCCCGGTTCCGCCCCTCCGAGGCCGACGCCGGCTCCTCCGCACTGACGAACTTCTTCACCTGGATGGACGGGGCCAAGGCCGAGCACACTGAATACGCCATGCTCGGCTGGATCGACGCCGATCTCGCCTATCAGGGGATCAAGGCAGCCGGCGAATCCTTCACCCGTGAGTCCGTCATCACCGCCACGAACCAACTGACCGCCTACAGCGCGGACGGCCTCATCGACCCCATCGACTGGAGCCGTCAACATGTACCGCCCACGGACGAAGATCCCGTCACCCACGGCAACAAGCAGGAGTGCATCTCTCTCGTCCAGGTCCACGGCGGAAAGTTCAAAGCCGTCGGCGATCCCGCGAAGCCGTTCATCTGCTGGCCGGTGACGAAGGACCGCGCCTGGTCCGAGCCCACCTTCGTCGAGCTGAAGTAACGCCTCGCCAGCTCGCCGGTGGGCCGTACGCAGCCCACCGGCGAGGTCAGGCCCGACCGAGCGAGGTCCGGCCACTCGCCCGTGAACCGCTACTCGTGCGTGAACCTCGATTCCCGACGAGCGACAAACGCCGCAGCCCCTCCAGCAGGCGGACGACACCCGCAGAAAGATCGAAAATCTATCTAGATATTTTGCGGATGTCGAGTGGCACCGCTGATCGCACCCGGGCCGACGCGCCGTACATCAGTGTGGACCTCATCAGGATCAATGCTTGTGGAAGTACGGTGCCGCCGGCCTGTCTAGGACAGCCGGCCGGGGTTCGCGGGCAGGCCACGCGCCGACGGCGGCCGGATCCCGCGATAGGCCTCGACCACCGGAGCGACCTCGTCCGGCGAGACGCCGTGCAGGATCACACCGGTGGCCCCCAGCTCGAACTGGCGGGCCACGGCCGCAGCGCACTGCTCGGCCGTCCCCGTCGCGCTCGCCGCCAGCCATTCCGCCGGGATCAGCGTGGCGAGATGCTCCAGCTGCCGTTCGTCGGCCCTCGCGTCGAACGCGCCCTGGAAACCCTGGACGAACTCGTCGGCCCGGAACCGGGCGAGCACCGCCGGATCCCAGTCGTTGACCCGCACCAGGATGTCGCCGTAGCCCAGCAGGTAGGTGGCCAACCGCCCGACGGTGCGCCGCAGCATCTGGTCCGGTGGGATGTGATCACCGACGACGGCCAGCACCGACCAGACCCGGACGCTGTCCGGGTCCCGTCCCGCCGCCTTCGCTCCCCGGCGCACCGCCTCCACGGACTCCGTCAGCGCGACGTCCGAGAAGAAGGTGTGCAGCACGACGCCGTCCAGGCAGCGCCCGGCGAGCTCCAGGCTGCGCGGTCCGAGCGCGGCGAGCATGAGCGGGATGTCCTCGTCGAAGTCCGGGTCCTGCTGCAGGTACGGGTACTTCCCGGCCGGGCCGTCGTGGCCGAGGATCATCTCTCCTCGCCACAGCCGGCGCATGAGCCCGGCGAAGTCCTCGATCTGGGCGCTGGTCACCGGGCTGAGCCCGACCGCGGACCAGAACCGGTCGAAGCCCCGGCCCAGCCCGAGCGCGAACCTCCCACCGGTGAGGCGGTGCATGGTCGTCGCGAAGGTCGCGGTGACCAGCGGATGGCGGGTGTGGTGGTTGGTCGCCGCCGTGGCGATCCCGAGCGTCTCGGTGAGGGCGCCGGCCGCACCCGACAGCACGGCCGCGTCCTTCGTCGAGAAGCGCTCGGAGACGAACGTGGCGCCAAGACCCAGCCGCTCGCCGGCCAGGACCTCCGTGACCAGGTCACGGGGCGTGCCGGAATGCCCGGGCAGGGTGTAGAAGCCAAGCTCCGTGAGCTGGTCGGTCGTCATGGGCGGTCTCCCTCACAGCGGCCCGGCTCGGGGGTGGCCCGGCTCACACCGAAGCCGGCAAGCCGGAGGACCTCAATACATCTAGATATCTCGACGTCCCCTGGGGTATAACCCGAAGAGGGCACTGTGGGCAAGACCCGTGGCCCTCCGGTCCGCGAAAGCGCCACTTCCCTCTACGCACCCAGGATGTCCAGGATGACCACCAGCAAGGATCTCGGCTTTCCGGTCTTCGACGCGGATCACCACCTGTACGAGACGGAGGACGCCTTCACCCGGCACCTGCCGGCGCGGCACAAGGACCTGTTCCGCTTCGTCGAGCTCGGCGGCCGCAAGAAGCTGGTCGTGCGCAACACCCTCACCGAGTTCATCCCCAACCCGACCTTCGAGGTCGTCGCCGCCCCCGGCGCACACATGGCGTTCTACTCGGGCAACAACCCCGAGGGCAGGTCCCTGCGGGAGCTCAGCGGCAAGCCCATCCGGCCGCTCCCCGCGTTCCGCGAACCAGCGGCGCGCCTCGCCCTGCTCGACGAACAGGGCGTCGCGGCCTGCCTGCTGTTCCCGACCCTGGCCAGCCTCATCGAAGAACGGCTGCGCGACGACCCGGCGCTCACTCAGATCGCGATCCGGGCCTTCAACGACTGGCTGTACGACGACTGGACGTACAGCTACGCCGACCGGATCCTCACCACCCCGATCATCTCCCCCTGCGACGTCGAGGGCGGCATCACCGAGCTCGAACGTGTCCTGGAGCGCGGCGCCCGCGCGATCCTGGTCCGTCCGGCACCGGTCGCCGGCCTGCGTGGCCTGCGCTCACCGTTCCTGCCGGAGTTCGACCCCTTCTGGGCCCGGGTCCAGGAAGCCGGCGTGCTGGTCGCCCTGCACGCCTCCGACAGCGGCTACCAGGACTACCTCAACACCTGGGAAGGCAACACCGGCGAGTACGTCGCCTTCAAGCCCAAGACCTTCGCCTACGTCGCCGACGGCGGCCGCACCATCCAGGACACCCTCGCCTCCGCCATCTGCCACGGGATGCTCGACCGCTTCCCCGGTGTCCGCCTCATCAGCGTCGAGAACGGCGGCAGCTGGGTGGGGCTGCTGGCCAGGAACCTCGAGCTCGCCTGGAAGAAGATGCCGCGGGAGTTTCCCACCCACCCCATCGAGGTCCTGCGGCGCAACATCTGGATCAATCCGTTCTGGGAGGACTCCCTCGACGGCCTCATCAGCCTCATGGGCGCCGACCGGGTCTGCTTCGGCTCCGACTACCCCCACCCCGAAGGCCTCGCCGAACCCCTCTCGTTCGCCGACGAGCTCGGGGACCGGACCCCGGCCGAGATAGAGAAGATCATGTCCGCCAACATGTTCGACCTGCTCGGGCTCAAGCGCCCGGCACCGGCCACAGCTCAGGCCTGACAACCCGGCGGCGTGACGCGACACAGTCCGGCGGCGTGACACAGCCGTCGCCGCCCCCGCTCCCGGGCGGTGGCGGCGACGGTCTCCGGCTTCAGGGCCGGCGAGGCCTCTGCTCGCCGCTGCGACCCTGACTTTCGTCGACGTCCATGTTGATTTCCTCGTGGCGCAACTGCTCCTCTATCTGCCGCTCCTCGGTTACCCGCTCGGTGGTCAGCCGTACACGTTCGACCGGCACGGTCTCCTTCTGGATGACGGGCCGCTCCGCGTGCAGCGTCACCTCCTGATCCTGTTCGGTCAGCTCGGGCCTGGTGCGTATCGCGGCCCGGTCGGCATCCGTGATGGTCTCGCGTTCGAGCCGCACCTCCTCGTGGCTGAACGGAACGGATTTGCGAACGTTCTCGGTCACCACGTACTTGTGCAGCCGAGCCCGACCGGTCTCGACGGTCTCGGTGCTGATCCGGAGGCGCTCCTCCGAGCGGGTCATCTCACCTTCGGCACCACGGACCGGTGCGCCGCGTTCCCGCTCGTCGGGCGCTCTGCCCTGGGCGGCGCCGGCCCGCTGGTCTGTCGCCGATGTCGCCTGCCGGGAAGCTCGCTGCTCCTTCTCCATGCCTCGCTGCCCAGCGGTCCGCTCATCCGCCGCCATGGTTCGCTGGCCCGTCGCACTCTCGTCCGCTTCCACGGTTCGCTGGTCGGCCCGTTCACTGCCCGCGAAGGTTCCGCCCATAGTGCCGGCCGCGGCACCGGCCGCCGTTCCAGCGGCGGAACCCCGGACTGTCCTGCCGGTGCCGAAGCCGTAGTAGGCGTTGATCTCCTCCTGTTTGCGCGGCGAGATGTCCTCACCGGAATCGATCCTCGGCGCGTCCTTCACCTGCTCCCTGGTCAGGGGCACAGCGAGCTTGTCCCCCTGGACGGAGGCCTTGTCCAGCGGCACGACCGTCGTCTTCGTCCCGAACAGCCCGGTGTGCACGGCGGCATAGGCGGGGCGCTCGGTGTTGGACGGCTCGACGTAGAGAGTCGAGATCGTCCCGATCTTCTCCCCGTCGCGGCCGACGACGGTACGGCCCGGCCAGCGGTCGAATTCGGTGAGCGCAGGCATGCGATCCCCTTCTCCTGATTAGTCCGGTCACTGATGTTCGTTTTCCCGCCGGGGCTCCTCTAATACGTCCCCCGGCAAGATAGTCGGCCACGGACAACAGCACGCGAAACGGATTTTCGGGCGTCGGGTGCACCAAAACTATTAATCGCCGACGCGCCACTCGGGGCGGCGAGCCTGCTGCCGCTCGTAGTTGGCCCGCCGCCACTCAGGGCCGGCCGGCCGCCACTCGATGTTGACAGCAGCCCCCACCGATAGTTTGAATCACTGTTCAAACTTTGACCGCGAAATGCGGCCATGTCAGGAGGTGTCCGAGTGAGCGACTCGAGCCCGGTGTACTGGGATCCGTTCGACCGTGAGATCGCGCGCGACCCGTACCCGGTCTACCGGCGGCTGCGGGCCGAGGCCCCGCTCTGGTACAACGACCGCCACGACTTCTGGGTCCTCAGCCGCTGGGACGACGTCAACGGCGGGCTGGTCGACTGGGCCACCTACTCCTCCGCCAAAGGACCGATCCTCGAGGTCATCAAGGCCGACATCGAGATCCCGCCGGGCACGTTACTCATGGAGGATCCGCCCATCCACGACATCTACCGACGGCTGCTCGCGCGGGTGTTCACGCCGCGCCGGGTGCTCTCGCTGGAGCCCGAGATCCGGGAGTACTGCGTCCGCTGCCTCGACCGGCTCGACGGCGCCGACCGGTTCGACCTGATGACCGAGTTCGCAAACGAGGTGCCCATGCGGGTCATCGGCATGCTCCTCGGCATCCCCGAAGCCGACCAGCTGACCGTCCGCGAGCGCGCCGACGCCAAGCTGCGCACCGAGCCCGGCCAGCAGATGAAGGTGTCGGCCGGCGCGCTCATGGACACCGACATCTTCGCCGACTACATCGACTGGCGCGCCGAGCATCCCTCCGACGACCTGATGACCGAACTCCTGCGCGCCGAGTTCGTCGACGAGAAGGGCGTCACCCGCACCCTCACCCGCGAGGAGATCCTGACCTACGTCACCGTCCTGGCCGGGGCCGGGAACGAGACCACCGCCCGCCTGATCGGTTGGCTCGCCGCCCTGCTCGACCGTCACCCCGACCAGCGCGCCGATCTCGTCGCGAACCGGGACCTGATCCCGAACACCATCGAGGAGACGCTGCGCTTCGAGCCCACCGGACACGCCATCGCCCGCTATGTCACACGCGACGTAGAGCTACACGGCCAGACCGTCCCGGCGGGCAGCGCGATGATGCTGCTCGTCGCCTCCGCCAACCGCGACGAGCAGCGGTGGAGCGCCGGCGAACGCTACGACATCCGCCGCAAGATCGACCAGCACATCACCTTCGGGCTCGGTACCCACTACTGCCTGGGCGCCGCCCTGGCGAGACTCGAGGGCCGCATCGCCCTCGACGAGCTCCTCAACCGCTTCCCGGCATGGGAAGTCGACTGGGACAACACCGCGTTGTCCTCCACCTCGACCATGCGCGGCTGGGAATCCCTGCCCATCACCGTCGGCGGCGACTAGGCCGGAGCGTCCTGCGGATCCGCCCATTCCAGGACGAGCGGCAGAGCTGACCTCGGCACGGAGAAGCCGGTGGCCAGCCCCACGGTCTCATCGTCGTAGACCGCCTGAAGCAGGTCATCGACCCCGCCGGGGATCAGACCCCTGTCCTGGAAGGCCTGGACGATGCGGCGCACGGGACGCGTGAATCCGCGGAGACTGCGAGTCGAGTCGTAGTTTCCAATCCGGTAGACGTCGTCCCGGTTGATGAAACCACCCAGTTCAGCGGCACGTCGCAAAACCTGCGCCTGGACCGGAGCCTCCTCGGACAGCCGATCGAGAACAGCCGCGACGGCCTCCGCCGCCCACTCGTCGCCGGCCTGCTTCGCAACCTCGAACTGTTGGACTCGTTCGACGTTCTCCAGAGAGGATTCCGATACGTCGACGTTGAGGAGGCTCCGCGCGCGTTCCAGGAGGCCGTCCGGCTGCATCATGAACAGAGCGCGCCCGGTCTGCTGCCGCATCTCCCGGACCAGCTCGGGTCGCGGACCTCGGGGAGCCTCCCCGACCCGCCGCCACCAGTCCTCCTTGACGTCGCTGGTGACGAAAAGTGCATTGCAGTCGCGCCGCTTCGCCTCCTCGAGGAGCTCACACCAGAGCAGAAAATCCCCGACAGGCCCGTTTCCTGGCTTCCCCTTGTCCTTGTATCCGGGTGGTATTTCCTGTGCAACGCGCTCATGGCCGGTTGCGATCCTGGCCTCCAGCACGTCCTGGGTCGGCTTCGCGCCCACCTTCCCCGCGAGGATGTCTGCGAGGGCGGTCACGACCGGGTCGCCTGCGGAGTCCTCGAGGTACCTCGTCCCGCCACCGTCGTCGAACTCTCCAATGCGTTCGATCGCAGCGTCGAAGGCAGCTTCGATACCGGCTCGCAGATCTTCTGCCGTACCAGGGGAAAGAGATCTCTCCCGCGCCCACTCGCTGATCATCTTCTCGGCACGGGCCTGTAGTTTGTCGAGCTCCGTGGTGAGCGCAAGGGTACCCCTCGGATCACGCAGCACACTGTCACGTACGCTCCAGAACTCGCTTATCACCTGGTGCGGAACCCAAAGGCTGCTGCCGAGGTTCTGGAGCACACTGAGGAGGCTGTCACGGGCTTCGGAGCTGTACCGGTAGAGATTGAGGAGAACGTTCGTGTCCGGCACCACGAGCCCGGCAGAAAAAACGAATCGAAAGTCGTCGTCGGATGGAGTCCGAAAGGCCTCGAAGCCGTCGAAGAGACCGCAGCTCAGCCGCTGGTCGAGTTGACCGCCAGGTGCTGTGGTCACTGTCATCCCGCCGTATCCCCCCGTATGGCGCGTGCTGTCAGCACGGCCCCCAGTGTGCCGTCGACAACCTTGCGGATGATGTCGGGCCGGCGATCCTTCGCGGACAGTCGAACGCCCAGTTCGCCCGCCAGGCCGCGCAGCACCGCCACCGTTCCGAGAGTTCCGACATAGCTCGCCGCTTCCTCACGGCTCGCCATGGTCATGATTGTCGCCCGGATGGATTCCGCGTCGATCTCGCGGCCGGCCCTGGCCACACCGCGGGCCGTCGAGCCTGCCTCCGGGGCAGGCGACCCGACCAGGGTCTCCTGGCTGCTGCGTACCCCGGCCCGCAGCCCCAGATCAGGGGATTCCAGCGGGTGCGGCGCGGCACCGGTGTCCGCAACGGCGGCGGTGGTCACGACCGCCAGTCGGCAGCGGCCAGCCACCAGATCACGGATCTGTGCCGGGTCGAGCCGCTCCAACAGCCTGGAAACCTGATGCAGCAGCAGGCTCGCCACTTCGGCGGACGTGTCAGACATGACTGCCACCCTGTATTCTCGAGACGATCTCGGTGACCAGCTCGCGCATCTCGGCCACATTCTTCTCGGGCGCCCGGTGGGAGAGCACCAGCGGAAGTCCCTCACTGGCCGACTCCGCATAGAATCGGTGACTCTCCCGAACCAGGTTGTTAAATCTCGGGATGCCGGCGCGCGGCAGATCAATGAAATTCTGTTCGGCAAGCACGGGCCCGTTCGCCTGATAGCGGACCATCGTGAAGATGATACCAAGGACCTGCGCCGCCACACGGTCATCAGGCACCACCGAACGAGCCCTGCCAGCCACGCCGTTGTACGCGCCCCGGAAGTGGTTGAATCGATCGACGAAATGCTCGATCGCAACGGTCGACAATTCGTCCGGCCTTGCCGGAACCAGAATGAACTGACTGGCGAGGATAGCCGATCGAGTAAGCATCCCGAAACTGGGTGGGCAGTCGACGAGAACAAGTTCGTAGGTGTCCGGGGGTATCCCCCTGAAGGCGTCACGAAGTCGCCCGAAGACCCGAAGGTAGTTCCGGCGGTCGCGAGCCCCGTTCTCCTTGCTCGCGGCGACCACCAGCTCCTCCTCGACCTCGCTGAGCGTCAGGTCCGAGGCCATGACATCGAGGCGTCCGCTCGAACCGATGTAGAAGTTGGCTCGTTGCGGGCTGTCAACAAGCTCGAGCGGGTTGCGGAGTTCTCCGCGTGGCTGCCAGGACTGGAACCAGTGCTTGACCGTCCGATGCGGCTGAAGGTACTGGCGCCAATGCTCGGGCTTGTAGAAGGACAGCGTCAGGCTGGCCTGCGGGTCGAGATCGACGAGTAGCACCCGATTGCCGCGCCGTGCGAGCTCGGCGCCGATATTGGCGGTGAGCGTGGTCTTCCCGACGCCACCCTTGTAGTTCACTACCGAGACGACCTGCACCGTTCCCCCTCGGCTGTCGCCGCATGCCTCAACCACTTCCACGTACGCGTCGAAGCGCCACTCGACGGCGAGTGCGAGCGTGAAATGCTGAGAGCAGTCGGATGAGTGTAACCAGTGGAGAGGCGGCGCCGATCGGCAGGGGCTCTCAAAGCCTGGCGGCCTCCCTGTGGTTACGTTCGCCGTCAGGCTCTGCGGCGCACGCGTCGTGCGTCGACCCCAGTTGCAGTCGACGGGCGCCGCCCGCACGGATTCGGGTGCGCAGAACAGTTCCCAGACACTCTCAGAATGAGATCTGGCCTGATGAAAGCCGGTCAGGCCAGTCCCGGACCGATGGGACGTCCGCCAATGGCTGGCGTGGCATGAACGGCCTCTGCTGGCAGTGTGCGGGGGGCGCGCTGCGGTCTCAGAGCACCGACGGGGGCACAGCGGGGGGTGCCTGGTCCTGGTCGATCCCGAGGAGGAAGCGGCGGGTTTCCGGGGACACCGGGGCCGCGAGGTGCCCGGTGAAGCCGTCGATCAGGGTGCTGACGAACAGGCCGAACGGACTGACGTGCTCGCCTGCCGCGATCGCCCGCTCGCGCCGCGCGGCGGCATGCACGCTGAGCTCCTGGACCTCGCGGATGCGCATCGTGCGCACCGGCTCCTCGAGGTGGGCCAGCAGCCGGCGCATGTCGTCGAAGAAATCCCGCTGCGACCGCTGGATCTCCGTCGGCTGGGCGAGCGCGCCCGACTCCTCGCTGCGCTGTAGCTGCTCGACGAAGGACACGTAGAAGTTGTCGGGTGACTCGGCCAGTTCGAGCACCGGCAGCAGCTGTGCCTCGAAACGTGCCCGCAGGTCGTCCCGGTCGATGCGGGCGAGCAGCAGCGCGCGCCGCTGCACCAGCTGGGGCAGCCGGTGGGCGAAGATCGCTTCGATCAGCTGGCTCTTCGAGCCGAAGTGATAATGCACGGCCGAGTTGTTGGCCGACCCGGCCTGGGCGGCGATCTGCCGCAGGGACACCCCGTCGATTCCATGCTCGGCGAACAGCCGCTCCGCGGTCAGCAGGAGCCGCAGCGCCATCGCACCCGGCGGGGTGCCCGGCGCATGGCCTGACGGGGTGCCCTGCGGCTGGCTCATGACCGGCCCGCTCGCCAGTGTCGAGCAGCGTCGTGCAGCACCTCGCCCTTGGCGAAACCGTAGTAGGCACTGAAGTGCAGGATGATCTCCTGCATCTCCTCGTAGCTCACATCGCCCGACTCTAGTGCCGAACCGACGTGCGAGAAGATCGGTCCGACGGCGTCCGACGCCCCCACGCAGGGGATCGTGACGAGTCGTCGTTCACGGCGGCTCAGACCCGGTCGGCGCCACACATGACCGAACACGAAGTTGAGGATCCCGGCGTAGAAGTACGGCGAATCGGACGGTGGCGCCGGAATGACGTTGACGCTCCGGAACTCCTCCTGCCCGCCGCGGATCCGTTCCGCACGGTCCTCGGGCCCGAGATCCTCGGCGGTCAGGGTCGGCCAGGCCGGTGCCTCCTGCCCACGTTCCTCGTGCAGCCGCTGCCACTGCGCACGGACGGTCTGTTCCAGGAACGAGGCCTTCGGCCAGCCGCAGTAGACCGCGAAGTGCAGTGTCACCTCGTTCAGCTGCTCGATGGTCAGATCGCCGCTGCGTAACGCCGCGTAGACGTGGCCGGCGATCGGCGTCGCCGCGTCGGCCGCGGCGACGCAGGCCAGCGACACCAGGCGCCGGTCACGGATACCCAGGTCCGGGCGGCCCCAGATCTCCCCGAACAGGAACCGGCGAGACGCGGCTTCGAAAGGTGTCTCCACCGCCGGCGGCTCGACAGTCATCACCAGGCGGTAGAGATCATCGGCGGGCGTGTTCACAGTCATGACCGTCCCTCTGTCTGCTCAGCTATGCGGGCCTGCAGGTAGGCCTCCAGGTTGCCGGCCCGCCCGACCAACTCGTCCCGGATCTCGGGCACGGTGAGGACGAGGAACCGCCCCTTCGCCACGGCTTCGGCCACCAGCTCGCCCACGGCCTCCGCCGAGACGAGGGGGTGGTCGGGGGCGCGCGGCGACGCGGCCACCTCGCCGTAGACGGCGATCTGTTCCACGATGTTCGTGATCACGCCCGAGGGGCAGACGCAGGTGACCCCGACCCCGCGGGGGCCCAGGTACAGCGCAAGCGCTTCGGACAGCCCGACGATCGCGTGCTTGCTCGCGACGTAGGGCAGCCGGTCGAAGCCGTAGGCGAGCAGCCCCGAGGCGGACGACGTGTTCACCACGTGCCCCGAGCCCTGGGCGAGCAACAGCGGGAGGAAGACCCGGTTGCTGCGCGCCACGCTCATCAGGTTCACGTCGAGGACACGTTGCCAGGCCTCGTCGGGCAACGACTCGGGCGCGCCGAGCGCCAGCACGCCGACGTTGTTCATCACGACGTCGACCCGGCCGAACCGTTCGAGGCAGGCGGTTCGCAGTGCCGTGAGGTCGGCCTCGCTCGTGGCGTCGACTCGCAGGCCGATCGCGTCGCCGCCGATGACAGCGATCTCCGCGGCGACGGCCTGGGCCCGGGCCGCGTCGAGGTCGCTCACGACGACCCGAGCCCGGCGGCGCGCGAACGCGAGCGCGCTGGCCCGTCCGATGCCGCTACCCCCGCCGGTGACGACCACGGCGGCTCCGGTGAGTTCCAGAGGATGGGTCATCCGATGCAGGCCTCCCTCACTTAAAGCGGACAGCTTAGAAATCAAGGTAGTCGCCTTCACGGGCGGGCGCACGCCACGACGGGTACGAGGAAGGTCCGAATAGTTTAGATACATAGGCACACCACATCCACGGTGGACGCCCACCCAGCAGCACGTCGGCGGGCCCGCCCAGCCAGCAGCTGGAGCTGTCGTGCCACACATGCCGCTGGTACTCTGACTACAGCTTGCGATCAGGCACGGCTTCCCACCGTCAGGACGAGCTGCAGGCTAGCGGCGTAGGCCTCAGAAACATATAGTTCTTTTAAGCCGCTACCACCGTGAGGCCTGCCCATGGACTTCCAGTTACGTGACCCCCTCGAGACCGCCAGCCGCCTGCGCACCTGGCTGACCGACGTCCGCGGGCTGACCGACGTCGAGGTCGGGGAACCGACCATCCCGGCCGGGACCGGGGCATCCAACGAGACAGTGCTGTTCGAGGCCAGCTGGGCCGGGCCCGCCGGGCCGGAACGGCATCGTCTGGTCGCGCGCATCGCGCCGACGAGCTACGTGGTGTTCCCCGACGACACGTTCGCGCTGCAGTTCCACGTGATGCGCGCGCTCGCCGAAGCCTCCAGCGTGCCGATGGCCCGCATGCACTGGTTCGAACCGGACACCTCCTGGTTCGGCGCCCCCTTTTGGATCATGGAAAGGGTCGCGGGCCTGATCCCCAGCGACACCCCGCCCTACGCGTCGGCCGGGTGGCTGGCCGAGGCGTCGCCCGAGCAGCAGCGACAGGCCTGGGTGAGCGGGGTCCGCGCGCTGGCGGGCATCCACACCACCGCGCTCGCCGATCTCAACGTCCCCGCAGGCCTGCTGGTACCTCCGGACGATCCGGTGGGCGCGGAGCTCGACCGCTACGAACGGTTCCTGGCCTGGGCCGAGGAGGGCAGGCCCTTCGAACTGGCGCGGGAGGCACTCGCCTGGCTCAGGCGCAACAAGCCGTCGACACCCGTCGACGCCCCGGCGCTGTGCTGGGGGGACGCCCGGCTCAGCAACCTCATCTTCCAGGACTTCGAGGTCGCCGCGGTGCTCGACTGGGAGATGGCGAGCGTCGGCGACCCCCTCCTGGACCTGGGCTGGTGGATCTTCGCCGACGAGACGCTCACCACCGGCCCCGGTGTCAACCGACTGCCGGGCTTTCCCTCCCGCGACGAGACGGCCGCGCTCTGGAAGTCGATCACCGGGCGCCCCACGGACAACCTCGACTACTTCGAGGTGTTCGCCGGGCTGCGGTTCACCGTCATCATGGTCCGGATCGGGAAGCTGGTCGTCGACATGGGATTCATGCCCGACACCTTCCCCTACGACAACATGGTCAGCCAGGCGCTCCGCCGAGTGCTCTCCCAGGTCTGACCACGGCCCAGCGCGACTGCGCAGGGGGTATACGCGGGCCGAACAATCCCGACAAGGAAAGGAGATCACGTTGACCCGTGCCATCGACTGCCTGGTGAACGTCGACTTCGGCGACACGAAGAAGCAGCCCGACTGGATGGTCCGTGTGAAGGAGGACTATTTCAAGGGCGGCGACAACTTCTTCCGCAGCCCGGAGCTGCCCGAGCTGCTGGAGGACATGGACGCGAACGGTGTCGAGCGCGCGGTCCTGATCGCGAAGGCCGGGAAGCCCGACGGCCGGGCGTTCCAGTTCGCCGAGGCCCGCCCGGACCGGTTCGCCCTCGCGATCGGCGGCTTCAACCTGCTGCATCCCATGCCGACGGTCCGCGCCCTGGAGTCGTTCGCCCGCGACTTTCCGGTGGTGAGTGCCACCGTCGGCCCCAGCTTCTGGGGTGACGGCATGTACCCGCCCACCGACCCGGTCTACTACCCCCTCTACACGAAGTGCTGCGAGCTCGACCTGCCGCTGTGCGTCAACACCGGCATTCCGGGACCGCCGCTGCCCGCCGAGCCCCAGAACCCGATTCACCTCGACCGGGTCTGCTACCGGTTTCCCGAACTGAAGCTGTGCATGATCCACGGCGCCGATCCGTGGTGGGACACCGCGATCCGTCTGATGATCAAGTACCGCAACCTGCGTCTGATGACGTCGGCGTGGTCGCCGAAGCGGCTGCCCGAATCGCTGCTGCACTTCATGTCGACCCGCGGCAAGAACCGGGTCATCTTCGCCTCGGACTACCCCGTGCTGTCTTTCAAGCGGTGCCTGGGTGAAGCCGAGGCCCTCCCACTGACCGACGAGGTCCGCGACAACTGGCTGTACGGCAATGCGGACGCCTTCTTCTTCGACCGCAAGCCCGCCTCGTAGCAGCGGACGCCATGCCACGGGAACCGGGATGGCGGACCAGCCGTAAGGATCCGCCATCCCGGTTCAGAGGATGCGACGACCGAGCAGGAGTCGTTCCGACAGATCAGACCCCGTAGGGCCGATCAGCTGCCTAGAACAGGGCTCTCCGTAGACGCGACCACAGATCGTCACGACGCCGGTTTCGCACCGGCGCATGCGGACGGGGCTCATGCGCGGGCTCGGTCAACGGGCGGCGCAGCGGATGCTGATAGAGCGGGTGGTCGCTGTCCGGCAACGATTCGTTCATCGCGGTCCGCGCGGAATCGAGAGTGCATCCGGTCGCGTTGGAGATAGCCCCGGCGAGTGCCGCCGGGGTCGGCATGGCGGCGTGCCACGGCGGGCTGAGCCAGACTTCCGGACCCTGCGACTCGGCGTCCCACCCGGACCCATTTCTGGTGAGCTGGGCGTAGAGGGAATCCGAGGCCGGGTCGAACCCCCAGACACTCTGATGATCCCATCCGCTCAGCTCAAGGTTGTACTGCGGATATGACACCATGCGGCGCACCTCACGGACATGCGGGCCAAGGGGCGCCTGTGACCTTAGCCGCGCCCGACAAAGCTGCTGGACTATGGCAGCAAATGGCCTCGCCGGGCCACGCCCGCGTCTGCCCACATGCGTGCGTACGCCGCCGAGGTCTTCGGGATGCGCTTCGAGGCCAGCCGGCCGGTGCGGCGTCGGCCGTGGCGGGGAGGTTGTGCTGTGCGCACCGACTCCGATCTCCGCCACGGCCCCGAGCACCGGCTCGTCCGCTCTGGTGCCATGTCGCTCTGCGGTTCTGTTGCTCTTTCGGCCTGTTACGCCTTCGATCTGTTGCGCTGTTGCCCTTGTCGCCTGCCGGCGATCAGCGGCCCTTCCAGACGGGAGTCCGCTTCTCGGCGAAGGCGCGACCGGCCTCCTGGGCGTCCTCGCTCCCCATGAGCGTGCCCATCGCCTCGAAGACCGGCTTCATCGCCGCCTCGTCGTCGCCGAGCTCCGCACGCATCAGCCGCTTGGTCGCGGTGACGGCGAGCGGGCCGCCGAGCCCGATGCGGGCGGCGAGCCCAAGCGCCGTGGTCAGCAGCTCGTCTCGGGGCACCACGCGGTTGATCAGGCCCCAGCGCAGCGCCTCGGACGCGGGAATCGGCTCCCCTGTGAGCCCGAGCTCGAGGGCGACCGCGATCGGCAGCCGCTGCGCCAGCCGGGTGCCACCGCCACCGGCCAGCAGGCCACGCCGGACCTCGGGCAGCCCGAACGGCGTGTCCTCGACGGCGACAACGAGGTCACAGAACATCATGACCTCGAAGCCACCGCCCAGGCAGGCACCGTTCACCGCGCCCAGCAGCGGCTTCGGGAAGTCCCGCAGCGCGTTCAGACCATCCATGACGGGCTTGAGGTTCTCGCCACGGGCCAGGGCCTTGAGGTCGAGGCCGGCACAGAAGCTGCGGTCGCCGGCACCGGTGAGAACGACGCAGCGGATGTCCGCGTCATCCGAGGCACGTGCGAGCGCGTCGACGATGCCCTGGCCGACCTCGCCGTTCAGGGCGTTGCGGGCCTCGGGGCGGTTGATGGTGACGACGAGCGCGCCGTCGGTCAGGTCGGTGAGGATGCTCATCTGGTCGCTCACTTCGGGGCGAAGCGCTGGCCGCCGTCCAGACGGATCGTCTGGCCGTTGAGCATCGGGTTCTCGACGATCCCGACGGCGAGCAGGGCGTACTCCTCGGGCCGGCCCATCCGCTTGGGGAAGGCCGCGTCCTTCGTCAGCACCTTCTCGTACTCCTCGGGGATCCCCGCGGTCAGCCCGGTGTGGAACAGGCTGGGCGCGATCGCGTTCACCCGGATTCCCAGCGAGCCCAGCTCCCGGGCCATCGTGAGGCTCATCGCCGCGACACCGCCCTTGGCCGCGGTGTAGGCGATCTGGCCGATCTGGCCCTCGAACGCGGCGATCGACGCCGTGTTGATGATCACGCCGCGCTCGCCCTCGGCGTTCGGCTCATTGGTGGCCATCCGTGCGGCGGCCAGCCGGGCCACGTTGAACGTGCCGACGAGGTTGAGGTCGACGACCCGCTGGAACTCCTCGATCGGCAGCGGGCCCGCCTTGCCCAGGGTGCGCCCGGGTGTCGCACCGCCCGCGGTGTTCACCACGACGTCGATGCCGCCGAGCGCGGCCACGGCCGCGTCCAGGACCGCCTCGAACCCGGCGAAGTCGGTGACGTCGCAGGGGTGGAACGTGCCGTTGAGGCCGGCGGCGACCGCTTCCCCGTCGCTCGCCGCACGGTCGAGGATCGCGACCCGGCCACCGCGGGCACCGATCAGCTCGGCCGTCGCACGGGCCATCCCGGAGGCGCCGCCCACGGCGACCGCCCGTATGCCTTTCAGTTCCACGTGATGCTTCCTCTCTGAGGTTCACGTCCTGGCCGGCCCGGCCGGTTCCTGGCCGGCCACCCGATGCGGGTGGTGGGCCCGCGCCTCGGCCGCCCCGCCCGCTGGATGACATCCGCGGGCGGCGAGGCTGATTTTGGATAAAGTATTTCTTTCTTTTATCCCTGCGGACCGGTCACCCGCAAGCACAGCGCGGGCGACCGGTCCAGATGCGGCACCGAACCAGCTAACTCGAAAAATCTACACTTTTTGGGCGACGCGTTCACGCCGCACCTCGCGGAGGATCGACGCCCCACCGATCCGCGCACCGCCGCCGGCAGGTGCGGCAGGCGGGGTCCCCCGCGGCGACCGCCCAGCCGACGGCGGCACGCGGGTGCGCGGACGGCACGGTTGACCACGGCACGGTCCGCGACCGTTGCGCGCACACCACGAGAGAAGCTACGCTCCATAATATCTATATGTTTACGGCGCCTGACGTCGGTGCAGGGCAGACGGACGAGAGGGAGAAACACCCATGGGGTTCGAGTCGATCCAGTACGACGTCGCCGACCGCATCGCCACGATCACCTTCGACCGGCCGGACCAGCTCAACGCCCTGAGCCCGGCCATGATCGAGGAACTGCGCCGTGCCTATGCAGAGGCCGAGGCCGACGACAACGTCTGGATCCTCGTCATCACCGGCAACGGCCGGGCCTTCTGCGCCGGCGCCGACGTCGGCGAGATCTCCGGCGACGGACGGGTCGTCTACGAGGAGCCGTACCTGACGACCTACCCCCAGTGGGAGGCCCCGCAGGAAGGCACACCCCCCTTCCGGACCATGACCAAGCCGATCCTCGCCGCGATCAACGGCCTGTGCTGCGGCGCCGGGCTCGACCTCGTCACCACCGGGGACATCGTCATCGCCTCCGAACGCGCCGAGTTCTTCGACCCGCACGTGAGCATCGGCCTGGTCAGCGGACGGGAGGCCGTCCGCCTCGCCCGCGCACTGCCCACCAACATCGCCATGCGGATGGCGCTGATGGGCCGGCACGAGCGCATGAGCGCCCAGCGCGCCTACGACCTCGGGCTCGTCTCCGAAGTGGTCGAACACGACCGGCTGCTCGAACGCGCACACGAGATCGCCGGCATCGTGAACCGCAACGCCCCCCTCGCCGTGCGCGGCACCCGCCTCGCCATCCGCAAGGGCCGCGACCTCCCCCTGCACGAGGCCGAGATCATGGCCGAGGCCTACCGCGAGCGTGTCGTACGCACCGACGACGCCCAGGAGGGACCGCAGGCGTTCATGGAGAAGCGCACACCCAAGTGGCAGTGCAGCTGATCCCGCGGACCGCGGCCGTTGCGGCCGGCGCCGAGCGCGCCGGTCCGTGTAAGGCAGGTGGCCTGGGCGGGGCGACCAGCCGAAGGCGACCAGCCGAAGGCGACCCGTGGAAGGCAATCCGTGGAAGGTATCCAGCGGAAGGAAGGTCGGGCCAGGTGACCGAGGCCGTGAACGCCCGCGGCGGTGAGCGGGCAGCGCCCCGCGAGAAGCCGCAGCGGATCGCCGACGAGCTCCGGCGGCTCATCGTGCAGGGCGCGCTGGCGGAGGGTGAGTCACTCGGCCGTGAGCCCGACCTGGTCGACCGGTTCGGGGTGTCCCGCCCGTCGCTGCGGGAGGCGCTGCGCATCCTGGAGACGGAAGGCCTCATCTCCGTGCGCCGCGGGGTGCTCGGCGGTGTGATCGTCCATCAGCCCGACGAGCGGTTGACGGCACGCACGGCGGCGATGGTCCTGCAGGCCCGCAATGTTCCGCTGGTGGACGTCTACGACGCCCGCAGCATGATCGAACCGGTCGCGGCAAGGCTGGTGGCCGCGTCGCGCTCGCACCGGTCGGCGGCCGCGGAGCTACGTCGGCTCACCGCCGAGCAGCTTGAGGTGGTTGACGACCCCGAAGCCTTCGGACAGGCCAACTCACGTTTTCACAGCCGGCTCGTCGAGCTCGCGGGCAATCAGACGTTGTCCATCGTCATCGAGATGCTCAACGAGGTCGTCGCCCGGGCGGTGGCCGCGGTGAGCCAGCCCGACGACGCCGGCGACGCCACCACCACCAAGCTGCGCGGCCTGCGTTCCCAGGCCCGGCTCGCCACCCTCATCGAGCAGGGCGACGCCGGCGCGGCCGAGGAGCACTGGGCCGGGCACATGAAGATCGTCGGTCTGGTCATGCTCGCACAGCGCGCGAAGACCGTCATCGATCTCATGCAGCACGCCTTCTGACCGAGTGTCGTTCCTGACCGGATGTCGTTCCTGACCGGATGTGGTCCGGCGGTGGTAGCTCGCCCGGCAACCGCCGGTGGCGGATACGGCGGTACGGGCGTACGGTTGCGCCACCTACGAGCGAGCAGGCGAGCCCTGTGGCGAACTTCGGTGACTACCAGTTCGAGATCTACCTGAACGGCCTCTCCGGCGTCATGCCGACGATGCCGATGACGTATGCCGAACTGGAGGAACGCGGCTCCCGGGCACTCGACCCGTGGCTGCTCTCGTACGTGGCCGGCGGTGCCGGAGACGAACACACCCAGGATCTCAACGTCTCGGTGTTCGACGACTGGGGCCTGATTCCCCGGATGCTCGTCGACGGCAGCCAGCGGGACCTGTCGGTCGAGCTCTGCGGGATGACGCTGCCGTCACCGCTGCTGATGGCTCCCGTCGGCGTGATCGGTGTGTGCGCCCAGGACGGCCACGGCGACCTGGCGGTGGCGCGGGCTTCGGCGAGGACCGGCGTACCCATGATCGCCTCCACTCTCGCGGCCGACCCGTTGGAGGATGTCGCATCCCAGCTCGGGGAAACCCCGGGATTCTTCCAGCTCTACACACCCAACGACCGTGAGCTGGCCGAGAGCCTGGTGCACAGGGCCGAGAAGGCGGGCTTCAAAGGGATTGTCGTCACGCTCGACACCTGGGTTCCGGGATGGCGGCCCCGCGATCTCACCCGATCGAACTTTCCCCAGTTACGCGGGCTGGCACTCGAGAACTACTTCAGCGACCCGGTCTTCGTCTCCCGGCTGGCCAGACCGCCGCGGGAGGATCTCCAGGCCGCCGTGGGGACCTGGGCGCTGACCTTCGGCAATCCGAGCCTTACCTGGAAGGACCTGACCTGGTTCCGGTCCATGACCAGCCTGCCGCTGATCCTCAAAGGGATCATGCATCCGGAGGACGTCCGACGAGCGGTCGACGGTGGTGTCGACGCGATCTACTGCTCCAACCATGGTGGTCGCCAGGCGAACGGCGGGCTGGCCTCGCTCGACATGCTGCCCGACGTCGTCGAGGCCGCCGGCGAGATCCCGGTGGTCTTCGACTCCGGTGTGCGCTCCGGTGACCACATCGTCAAGGCGCTCGCGCTGGGCGCCCGGGCGGTCGGCGTGGGAAGACCGTATGTGTACGGTCTGGCGCTCGGCGGCGAGGACGGAGTCGTCCACGTGCTGCGTTCGCTGCTCGCCGAGGCCGACCTGCTCATGGCGGTCGACGGCTACCCACGGATCGCCGACCTCGGCCCCGCTGCCCTGCGTCGTCGATAGGTCTTCCGCGCGAGGTCCAACGTCAGGAAACCGGAAGGCGAATTCGCCCGGCGGCCGCCGGGGCCTGTCGCAGGCCGGCCTCGAAGGCCGGTACCCAACGGGTGTGGTCACCCACATCCGTGCCGATGGCCGCGAGCGCGGCATCGTCGGGGACGACGCCTATGGTGCGGGTGCCCTGCACCAGTACGTCGCCCGAGTCGACGCCGAAGGGCTCCACCAGGACAATCGTCTTCGCCCCGGCGGCAAGACGCGGATGGGATCCCCCGGCGAGGGCTCCGTCGACATAGCGACGGCCGTTGATCGTGACCGGCGGATAGGCACCGGGCATCGCACAGCTCGCCGCCACCACTCTCGCCAGCGGAGCGGCGCTGGCGCGGTCCCACACCACGGGCTCACCGGTATCGAGATCCACGGTGGTGATCAGCATTGCGCGCTGCGGCCAGCCGCCGGCACCGACCAGGTACTCCATCGAGGCCACATGTTCCTCCTCGGCGATGGTGGGCGCGGTGAGCGCGAGCCGGCCGACGCGGCGGCGGGCCTCGGCCGGCGCCAGCCCGGAATCCCCGAGAACGGCCCGCACCCGAGCCATGAGGTCGGGATCGGGCCGGTGCCACGGTCCGGACGACTCGGGAGGCGCCGCCAGCCGCCGGAGGTCACCGCCGGAGGCCAGCGCCGCGCCGGCGATCGCGCCCGCGGAGGTTCCCACGATCAGATCGGCGTCCGCCAGGTCCACGCCTTCGTCACGAAGCCCGGCCGCGAGCCCGAACAGCCACGCCATGCCGACGAGCCCACCGGGACCGAGCACGACCGCCTGAGCGGCAGAGAACGTCATGCGCGCCAGCATCGGACCTCAAGAGAGGTTCAGGTCAAGTCCCGCCTGTGGATGGACCGGCAGGCGGTTTCGCCCAGAAATCATCCGCCCAGGACCAGCGGGCCGAGAGTACGCGCGGCGATCTCAAGGCCCCTCTTCACCTTCTCCTCCGAACCGCTCCACACCGGGTCCTCGTGCTCGACGGCGACCGTCCCGGAGAAGCCTCCGTCATGGAGGACGTCGATGATGCGGTTCCAGTCGAGCTGGCCGCGGCCCGGAACGCGGTAACGCCACCAGCCGACGTCCTCGGGCCTCGCCCGGCCCAACGCCCGCCCGAAAACGCTGTACCGGCTGCGCCGCCGTTCGTCGATCTCGATGTCCTTCGCCTGCACATGCAGCACTTTTCCGCCCTCCAGGGCGGGCCGCAGCGCGTCGATGGGGTCGATGCCGAGCCAGCGAAGGTGGGAGGGATCGTAGTTCAGGTAGAAACCCAGATCGAAGATCCAGTCCCACAGCTCCGGTGAATAGGCCAGATTTCCCGGGTAGCCGTCGGGGTGCCAGCCCTCCATGGGGCAGTTCTCGACGACGAGCCGCACATCGCGCCGCCGTGCGTAGTCGACCAGCCGTGGCAGGGTCTTCTCCGCGAGCTCCACGTTCGCCGCGACGGTGCGCGAGGGATCCCTGCCGACGAAGGTTCCGACGCAGGGAACCTCGAGCCTGGCCGCGGCATCGACGCAGCGGCGGAGATGGTCATGCGTCCGGCGCCGTTCATCCTCGTCAGCGTGCAGGTTGTTGCCGTAGTAGCTGACCGCCGAAATGGAAAGTCCGTGCTGGGCCAACAGTTTGCGGACGGCGGTCGCCTCCGCCGCGGAGAAGCTCTCGGCATCGATGTGGCTGGCCTGGTGAGCGTGCTCGCTTCCGACCGGCCAGGCAGCGACCTCCAGCGTCTGATAGCCCGACCGGACGCACCAGGCCGCGATGTCGGCGAGCCCGAGCCGCGGCAGGCAGGCGGTGAACAGGCCAAGTTCCACGGTGGTCCCTTTCCGTTTTGTTCCGGACGTCGTCCTCGCGGCGCGCGGGACGACCACCCACGACGAAACCGGGTCAGGCGCCCGGTGAGCCGACGAGTTCGAGGAGGTACGCACGGGTGTCGATGGTGCTCGGATGGTCCGCGCCGAGACGGCTCGTCTGCGTCCGGAGAATCCTCCGCAGCTCGCGGCGCGCCGCCGGAACACGCCGCCGGTCGATCCGTGCCGTGGCCAGCGCGTGGTACTTCCGTGTCTCAAGGGTGTCGGGATGCCCGGCACCGAAGATTCTGCGGCGAGCCACCAGCACCCGCGCGCACAGATCGCGGGCACCTCGGATGTCCCCCATCGCCAGCAGCACCTGAGCCAGCGAATGCTCCGCGTCCAACGTGTCCGCGTGCAGGGGCCCGAGAAGAGCGGCCCGACTGTCGATGACAGCGCGGTAGGCCGCCTCGGCTTCGGCCCATCGCCCCTGCCTGCCCAGCAGCCAGGCGTACATGCAGTCGAAGTGCAGCCGCTGCGTCGCCGTCGTGTCGACGGCCTGCTCGATCATGGCCTCGAGCTCGGCGAAGACCACCTCGGCTTCGTCCGGCCGGCCCTGCTGCACCAGAGCCCAGGCCAGGTAGCGGCACGACTCCACCGTCTCAGGATGACCCGGGCCAAGCACCCTCGTCTGCCTCGTGTGGACGTCCCGCAGCTCGCGCTCCGCCCAGTCACGGTCACCGATCCGCAGCGCCGCCATCGCGCCGGTGAAGCGGCAGCTCAGCGCCGCGGGCCGATCCGCGTCCAGCAGGATCACGTGCGGCCGCGCCGCGGCGATCAGAGCGGCGCCGGCCCGGTCGTCCCGGTTCTCGACGAGCACCGCGCCGGTGTGGGCGACCAGAGCGAGCAGTTCGTCCCTGCTCCGCCGGTCGAACGTGCCAGCCGGGCTTCCGAGCAGCTGGAGCAGCAGCCGCGTCAGCGCGGTGAACCGCCGACGGCTGGCCCGCGGCAGACCACGGATATCCCCGAACGCGTAGATCGCCCGTGACAGCGACTCGATCGCGCTGATGCGCCAGGTGGTCGCCGCCGACCGCGCGGCGAGTCGATCAGGCCGGCCGAACCGCCGCCCGAGCGCGGCCCCGACAGCGGAGACGAACAGCCCGCCAGCGGTACACAGTTTGAGGAGCTTGCCGGGCCGGGCGTCGATGTGTGCGGCCAGCTCCTCGGCCCGCACGTGGGCTCGCAACGGGTCCGTATAGCGGAGGCGTGCGGCCCAGCGGGCGAGCACCCGGCCGAACCACGGAGCGATGTCATAGATCTCGTTCAGCAGATAGCAGCACATGATCCCCAGCAGAGGGCCGGCGATGTTCACCGCGCGCCACCGAAGAGAACGAAACGGCGCCACGCCCCGGTGAAGGAGAGGCCCCGAAGCGCGTCAGAGGGTCGCGCGGGTCCGGATTCGGCCGGCCGCACAACGCCCCGGCGGTTGCTGCTTCCCCGTCGCTCAGCCAGTAGTTCCCGCGCCGCCGCGGCTCCTTCGGCCGAAAGGACGTACAGGCGGCGACGGGGCCGGGACGGCTCCACCGGAGGCTCCTCCCACCGGCCGGTCACCCACCCCAGATCCTCGAGGCGGTCGAGAATTCCGTAGACGGTCGGCCCTGACCTCCCCGTCGACCTGGAGATGACCCATCCATGGAGCTCCTCGGATTTCTGCATGGCGTCAAGAAAGGCTTCCAGGACGTCGAGAAGCGGGCCCGTGACCCGAGTGGGATCCGGCATGACCCTTAATCTACCTAGGAAGAACAAGCGCCGCAGCCATTTCGTCAAACCCGACAAATATCGGGACAATCCGCCGTCAGCCGACCCGCCGCCCGTTCCGGCGCTCGCGACAGCTCAATGCGGATGGCGCTGCCGGGCACCGCGAACGCGTGAGCCCAACGCTCCTGCGACTCGCTGTCCAGCCGGCGCGGCGTCGCGTGCCGCGGCGAGAACGGCGGGCGCGTCTGCTCCCTGTTCTCGGTGGGGATCCGGGCGAGCCGGGTGGATTGGCCACCGTGGCGGACGTCAGGCGCCGCCAAAACGCCAGTACTGCTCAGGTCGATCGCCGCAGACCGTCTGGATCACCGGTGCGGTCTGCCGCGTGTCCCCGTCGCGTACCGCCAGGCAGAGCCCACTGTTGTTGTTGATGATCCGATACAGCGGACGACGACTGGAATCCAGGAACTGGAACTCGATACGCCAGAAATGGTCCGGATAGTTGCCGCACAGGTACTGGTTGACGTTCGCTCCAACCGCCACGCTCGCCCCAGGCACCGCAGCGCAGAATCCGCTGTGATTGTTAACTATCCGGTACACCACCTGCCCGCCCCCCGCGGCGGACCACGGGTCGATCCGCCAGTAGGTGTCGGGAAAGTCCCCACAGCCGAACTGGTTCAGATCCACATAGGTGTTCGTGCTGGCCCCCGGCACAGCCAGGCACAGCCCGCTGTTGTGGTTCACCACCCGCACCGGGCTGTCGATGGGGACCGTCGGGTCCGGCGCCTGCGGGGGTGGCGCAGCGGAGGCGCGCGGTTCCGGCAACACCGATGACGGCGCCGGCGCTGTCGGCGAACGGCTGTCGGGGGTCAGCTGTGCCGGCGAGCGAGCGGTTGACGCAGGGCTGGCGGCCGCCACCGGTGACAGGAGCGACGCGGCCGGCGACGGACCGCGCGGGGTCGGCGATGATGGCGACGAGCCGTCAGTGGTCGCCCGGTTTGTGACGGGCTCCGATCTCACGATCTCCGCCGAGCGCGCACGGTACGGACCGACCAGCACGGTGATCAGAATGCCGATCAGCGGAATCACGATGCCAACCACCCACCATGCCCATCTTGGTGGCTGGTCTGTCATAGAACTGCGTCAAATGACTGGGATTTCCTCAATCCCCACATCACCTGTAGCACCCGCACACTCCCCCCGCGAGATCTCCCGGGAAACAGTATCGCCTAAAACGTGCGCTTCCCTGTGTTTCCTGGTCAACCCGGCCCTTGGCGGGGCCCCGGTTGACCAGGAACAGCCGACACGCCCGAACACGCACCTGCCTGCCGAAGAACCGGTGTCTGCCCGTGCCCTGGGAGTTCCGCCGCCAGCGGGGGCACGGTCCTGACGCGGGTCGCCGTCGCGTACTGCGGCGCGATCGAAGCACACCGGGCACCGATCGGGAACCGCACGGCGGATCCGCCGGCGCAACAGCAGGGCAACCAGACGGCTCCTGGCCGGCAATCCGCGGCGACAAGACTGCCGCGTGCCTGGATCAACGACCCGCGCACGGCCCCATCGGCCCCGGCTGCCGCCACCCGTCGTGGGTACGACCGCGAGGGAGACACACATGTTCCACCTGGGCTGGTTCGTCGGCAGTGGATTCGGGCCGCAGGCCTGGAACGACATGTGGTCGGGCACGCTTTCCTCGGAATGGACCAGGGGCAGCTTTTACACCGATCTCGCCCGTTCGCTCGAGCGCGCGTTCTTCGACTACCTGATCCTCGAAGACGGCCTGATGATCACCGATACCTACAAGGGGACGATGGAGGTCGATCTCGCCCACGCCTGGGAGTCACCGCGGTTGGACCCGATGGCCGCCGTGGCCGTGATGAGCCAGGCCACCTCACGCATCGGGCTGGTCGCGACACTGTCCACGTCGTTCTATCCGCCGTTCATGGCGGCCCGGATGCTGGCATCTCTCGACCACCTCTCCGAGGGCAGGGCCGGGGCGAACCTGGTGACGTCCAGCAGCCACCGCTCGGCCCAGAACTTCGGCTTCGCGGAACACTTCGAGCACGACCTTCGCTACGAGATGGCCGACGAGTGGATGGAGCTGGTGGATCGGCTCCTGTCCTCCTGGGAGCCCGGCGCGGTCATCGCCAGTGGCGGGGTCTTCGCGGATCATCGCAAGGTGCACACCGTCGACTTCGACGGGCGTCTCCACCGCAGCCGCGGGCCTCTCAACGCCCCGGCCGGGCCGCAGGGCCGCCCGGTGATCTGCCAGGCCGGCGGGTCACCCGCGGGCCGGGAGCTCGCCGCGAAGCACGCCGACACCATCATCGCCGTGCCGCACGGCGTGGACGCGATGCGCGCCTACCGGGACGACATCTCCGAGCGCATGCTTCGGCACGGGCGCAAGCCGGCCGACTGCAAGGTGCTGTTCCTGGTCAACCCGGTTCTGGGCGAGACCGACGCGGAGGCCCGCGAGACCCTGGCCCGCCGCCGCGCACGGCAGCACGACCCCGACGTCATGGACACCATCCTCGGGCAGATGTCCTATTTCAGCGGCATCGATTTCGCGCAGTTCGACCTGGACGCTCCTTTCCCGGATCTGACCGGCCAGGTGAACGGCCACCAGAGCTCGATGGCCCGGTTCGCCGCCGCCGCGGGCGGACGCACGCTGCGGGAGACCGTGATGGATCACGACACGGTCGAGTCGGTGGAGCTGGTCGGATCGCCGGACACCGTCGCCGTGCAGATGGGCGAGGTGATGGACGCCGTCGGCGGCGACGGTTTCCTGATCGCCACGCCGGTGCACCGCCGTTCGGTCAGCGAGATCGTGGACGGGCTCGCCCCGGCGCTGCGCCGCCGCGGGCTCATGCGCGGGTCGTACCCGCACCGGCTGTTCCGCGACAACCTGCTCGACTTCTGATCGATCGACACTGACGCTGCCTCCGTGCAAGGCCTGGCAGAACGACACCGGCCAGCACCCGGACGGGCTGCGGCCGGGCGGAACCCGGGATGACGTGCGGCCCGCCCCGGTGACCACCTCTCACCGGGGCCGGACCTCCC
Organism: Parafrankia irregularis; assembly: GCF_001536285.1. Lineage (NCBI taxonomy): Bacteria > Bacillati > Actinomycetota > Actinomycetes > Frankiales > Frankiaceae > Parafrankia > Parafrankia irregularis. The sequence goes on from NZ_FAOZ01000018.1 coordinate 51,379, forward strand.
GCCGGGTGGATCGCACCGGGGCCGCGGGCGGCATCCACCTCAGGCGGTCGCCTGCTCCTCCTTGTTGGGCCCGACCAGCTTGAAGGCGGCGCCGAACGGGTCGGCCGCGATCGCGAGCCGGCCGTAGGGGGTGTCGATCGGCGGCTGGGCGATCGTGCCGCCGAGCTTCTCGGCCAGGGCCACCGCGGCATCGGTGTCCTCCACCGCGATGTACACACCCCAGTGCGACGGGACGCCCTCGGGGAGGAAACGCGAAGCATCCATGATCCCCGCGTACTGCTCGCCGGCGTCGTCGACCTGGACGAGGTAGCGGAAGTCGTCGGTGTCCCCCATGAGCTTCGTCTTCCAGCCGAAGACCTCCTGGTAGAAGGGGACGGAGGCGGCGAAGTCACGGCTCATCAGCTCGAACCAGCCGGGTGCTCCCGGCTCGGCCAGCAGCTGGAAACCACGGTGGCTGCCCTGCTGCCACAGGCCGATCACCGCACCCGCGGGGTCGGTCACCACGGCCATGGTTCCCAGGTCGGCCACGGGCATCGGCGGGACCAGCACGGTTCCCCCGTGCGCGGATGCCGCCGCCACGGTCTTCTCCGCATCCGCCACCATCAGATAGGTGGTCCAGACGTCGGGGAGCTCGGCCTCCTGCTTCGGCATCCCGCCGGCGATCATCTTCCCGTCCTTGCTGAAGAACATGAAGTAGCCGCCGAACTCCTCGGACGGCTCCGCCGGGACCCAGCCGAACAGCTCCGCGTAGAACGCGCGGGCGCCTTCGACGTCCGAGGTCATCAGGTCGATCCAGCAGGGGGCGCCAGGCAGGGTGGTGTCGTTGGCGGGCATCACAGGCTCCTTCATCGTCGTGGCACGCGGCGCGCGGGGCGCGGGAGGTGCTCCCGCAGGTCGCTGTGCTCGTGCTGTCGACAGATTGGACCCGACCACCGACAGAAACTCATCGCCGCACGGCCGCGGCGTTGCGAGAAATTCGCCGACGGCATGCCGACGCCTGCCGACGCCAGGCGATCGCCCGACGATCAGAGCGGGGTGAAGCAGGGCGCGCCGCCGTGGCCGCACCGGCGATCAGGCCTGCTCCCCCGCCGTGGCCCGCGACCTCGACCTCGACCGCGTCGCCGCCGCGGCGGCGACGCCGGCGCTGAGCCCGGCCGCGGCCACCGTGACCGCTCCGGACAGGCGCGCCGCGACCGCCAGGTCCTCGACCTGCGGCCGGCGTCCGGTGCCCAGCTCGGGACGGTGCTCGACGCCGTGGGCATACCGCAGCTCGCCGCCGAGCCGCAGGCCGGCCGCCCCGGCGAACGCGGCCTCGGCCATACCCGAGTTCGGGCTGGGGTGGCGGCGGCCGTCCCGGCGCACCGTCCGCAGCGCCTGCGCCGGTGAGCCGCCGACCACCGGGGCACAGGCACAGGTCAGCAGCGCGCAGACCCGGGCGGGCAGCAGGTTGGCCAGGTCGTCGGCCCGGGCGGCGGCCCAGCCGAAGCGGCGATGGCGGGCGTTGCGGTAGCCGACCATCGCGTCCAGGGTGTTCACCGCCCGATAGGCGACGAGACCGGGCAGGCCGGCGGCCGCACCCCACAGCAGCGGTGCGACGACGGCGTCCGAGGTGTTCTCGGCCAGCGACTCGACCCCGGCCCGGGCGAGCCCGGCCGCATCGAGCACCGACGGGTCCCGCCCGCACAGCGACGGCAGCCGGGAACGCGCGGCAGCCAGGTCGGCCCGGGCCAGCTCGCCGCCGAGCGCTCGGCCCTCCCGGCGTAGCGATGTGCCGCCCAGCACCGCCCACGTGGTCGCGGCGGTCAGCGCCGTCAGGGCCAGCCCGGCCGCCGGGCTGGCGGGGCGGGCGGCCAGCGCTCGTTCCACCCGGTGGGCGGCCAGCGCCGGGACTCCGACGAGCACCGCCGCGTACGCGGCACCGACCAGCCGGTTGTCACGATGGACGACACGCTCGAGACTCCCGGCGACCCGGCCGAAACCAGCCACCGGATGGGACCGGGCCGGATCCGCGAAAAGCACGTCGAGCCCCGCGCCGAGCAGCAGGCCCAGGGCTCGGCGGCCGATCAACCGGCCGAGCCGCTCGACGCCGGCGAGGCCGACACCGGAAGGGCCGTGGTACGCCGGGCCGGTGACGGGTTGAGCACACGTTCGGCGAGCGGGCCGAAGCCGAGCCCGAGCACCACCCAGACCAGCGCCTGGGTGCCCAGCGAGGACAACCGGAAACGCCACAACAGCTCGGCCGGGAAGGATGCGGGCACCTCGTTGACCACGGGCATGAGAACGGCGGCCACCGTCACCAGCACGGTGAACGCCCCGGCCGAGGCGAGCCAGGCGTTCCATCGGCTGCTGCGGCCGGCGAGCGTCCGGCCGACCTGAGCCGCGATCAGTGCGGCCAGCACCGAGACCAGAACCATCACCACGTACAGGCCGGTCCGGCGGTCGATGGTGTCCGCGTTCCCGACTGCCGGGGGATTCGCCGGGTACTTGAGAAAGGGAACCAGGGCGACCGCGACGAAACCGCCCAGCGCGACTGTCGCGGCGGTGGCCCGCATCCCCGGCACGCCGATGCGACCGTAGGCGACGGCGCACGCGATGGCGAAAAGCCCGCCCATCGCGACGCCGTACAGGCCGGTCGCGACGGCCAGGCCGATCCCCTTCTGGGTCGACCGTGACACCTCCGCGGGCTCCTCGTGCGAGTGCGTGGCCGCGGCCTCGTCGTCATGCTCGCCGTGGGAATGCGGGGTCACCGCCTCCCCCTGGGCCGCCGCCTCCTCGAGGGCGATCGCCGCGTCGACCTGCGGCTCACCCGCGATGGAGGCGAACCCGAAGGCGACCAGACCGGCGACGAGACCTACGAGCATGCCAAATACAAGAAGTCTGCGCATCATGTGAAACGGCCTCCGCCGTCAGCGCGGAAAGCTCCGCGGGCCGAGGCGGATCAGTGGCAGGGGAAACCGAGCAGGTGCCGACCATCGTGCACGAACTCGTGGATCCAGGTGCCGCCCACCATCGAGAAGGCGCCCTCCTCGGACCCGACGAAGTAGATCACGAGCAGCATGAGCACGCCCGTGAGCACAGCCCACGGAACGATCTCGCGCAGCGGAAGCTGAAGCGGCCGCGCGCCGCCGACTGACGGAGCGGGAACAACAGACGAGGGAACAACGGACTCGGCCATGCGAGGACCTCCCAGGGATCACGCGTCCCACTGGTTGTTACGTGACGAATCGGGTCTGGCTTCCACCCATGAGGGAAATCCCCCCAGGCGGTCACAGTGGCGCGGCCGCGCCGGAATCTCACCGGCTTCCTGTCAACATCACGACTATCGGCAGTCAGGCTACGAGATATCCGAACGCACCGTCAACGGCGAGTTCCACCTGTCTGTTCCAAGTCACAACGCCTACCGTGATCGGCACGCAACTCTTCTCACACGAAATCCGGGCATGGGGCCGCACCGGGTAGCACTCTGATCTCCGTCAGGAAGGAGGGGCCGTGCTCCCGAGAAGGCGGCCTGGGCCGGTGACGCTGGACGCGCGGTCGGCCCGCTCGGTGTTGGTGCGGCCGACCCACGCAGCGCTGTTCCGCAGGGCAACGGTCCGCTCGGCAGCGGTCCGCACGGCAGCGGCTGGCTCGGTGGTGGTCGGCTCGGCGACGCTGCTCATCGCCGGCTGCGGGAGCCGGCCGGCCGGCGGTCCACCGGCCCTGCACTGGTATGTCTACAACGAGTCGTCCGGGTCGTTCGCGGCAGCTGCGGCGGACTGCTCCAAGTCCTCGGGTGGCGCCTACCGGATCAGCATCGACGTCCTGCCGAACGACGCCGACGGCCAGCGCCAGCAGCTGGTGCGCAGGCTGGCCGCCGAGGACACCTCGATGGACATCCTCGCCCTCGACGTTACCTGGACGCCCGAGTTCGCCGAGGCCGGGTGGATCGAGGCGTTCGACGACGCCACCGCGCAGCGGATCACCACCGGCACGCTCCCGGTCGCGACCCGCACCGGCACCTGGGCGAACCACCTGTACGCGGCGCCGTTGAACACCAACGTGCAGCTGCTGTGGTATCGCAAGGACCTGGTTCCCACTCCCCCGCGGACCTGGGACGAGATGCTCGCGGCCGCCCGCGGTCTCGCGGCGCGCGGGAGGCCGCACCTCGTCGAGGTGCAGGGAGCCCAGTACGAGGGGCTGACGGTCCTGTTCAACACGCTGGTGGCCTCGGCGGGTGGTTCGATCCTCTCCGCGGACGGATCTCAGGTAACGCTGGGCGCACCGGCGGAGCGGGCGGTGGCAGCGATCCGGGCGCTGGCGGACTCACCGGCGGCCGACCCGTCCTGGTCGAACCAGCGGGAGGACGACAACCGGCTGGTCTTCGAGAGCGGGGCGGCGGCGTTCCAGCTCAACTACCCGTTCGTCTATCCGTCGGCGCGGCACAACGCGCCGGGCCTGGTGCCCGAGATCGGCTGGGCGCAGTGGCCTGGCCTCGTCGCCGGGCAGCCGTCGCATCCCACCATCGGTGGTTACAACCTCGCGGTCAGCTCCTATTCGGCCCATCCCGGCCTGGCCCGACGGGCGATCGAATGCCTGCGCGGCCGGGCCAACCAGATCCGTACCGCGATCAGGGGCGGGCTGGCGCCCACCTTGGAGGCCCTCTACACCGACCGGGAGCTGCTCGACGGCGGCTACCCGTTCGCCGCCGCGGTCGGTGAGGCGTTGCGCAACGCGAGCGTCCGGCCGCGGACCCCGGCGTACCAGACCGTGTCGTTGCAGATCTCCGACGCCCTGTCGCCGCCACGGTCGGCTTCGGCGGGGCGGCTCGACGGCCTGCGCACCGCGATCGCCGACGCGCTCGAATCGAAGGGGCTGGTCCCCTGAGCGGGCTGTCGCCGCGGACGCGGGCCGAGCGGCGGTTGGGCTGGCTGCTGTGCGCGCCGGCGGTGCTGGTGATCCTGCTGGTCACCGCGTATCCGATCGGCTACGCGGTCTATCTGTCGCTGCGCCGGTACGACCTGCGCTTCCCCGCCGACACGGCGTTCGTGGGGCTGGCGAACTACGGCACGGTGCTGTCGAGCGGGCTGTGGTGGCAGGCACTGAAGATCACCATGATCATCACGGTGGTCTCGGTGGCGATCGAGTTCGTGCTGGGCCTGGCGCTCGCGCTGCTGATGCACCGGACGCTGGTCGGCCGCGGCCTGGTACGCACCGTCATCCTGATCCCCTACGGCATCGTGACCGTGGTCGCCGCCTTCGGCTGGCGCTTCGCCTGGACGCCGGGCACCGGCTACCTGGCCGGCCTGTTCGGGGACGCCGCGCCCCTGACCTCGCAGACCTGGGGCGTAGCCGTGATCATCCTCGCGGAGGTGTGGAAGACGACGCCGTTCATGGCGTTGCTGCTGCTCGCTGGGCTGGCGCTGGTTCCCGAGGAGCTGCTGCGAGCGGCACAGGTGGACGGAGCCGGGGCGTGGGCGCGGCTGCGCCGGGTGACGCTGCCGCTGATGAAGCCGGCGATCCTGGTGGCGCTGCTTTTCCGCACCCTGGACGGCTTCCGCATCTTCGACGACGTCTATGTGCTGACGGCAGGCGCCCACGACACCCGCTCGGTGTCCATCCTCGGCTACGACAACCTGTTCACCGCGTTGAACCTCGGCGTCGGCTCCGCGCTGTCCGTTCTGATCTTCGGAGTCGTCGCGCTGATCGCCGTCGTGTTCATCCGGGGATTCGGGACGGCGGCGCCGGGCCAGGAAGCGGACCACCGTTGACCAGCGACCCGGCAGCCGGAAACCGGGCCCTGCTGGGCTGGGTGACGGCGAACACGGTCGTCGTCGTCCTGTCGCTGGTACCGCTGCTGTGGCTGGTGTCGCTGTCGTTCAAGACGCCGGAGTCCATCGGCGACGGCCGTCTCGTGCCCACCGACTGGACCCTGGCGAACTACCGGGGAATCTTCACGCAGTCGCTGTTCACCCGGGCGCTGGTGAACTCACTCGGCATCGCGCTGATCTCGACCCTGCTCGCCGTCGGGATCGGCGGCCTGGCCGCGTACGCGATCGCCCGGCTGCGCTTCCCGGGGCGGCGGGCGCTGGTGGGGCTGGCGCTGCTGATCGCGATGTTCCCGCAGATCTCCCTGGTCAGCCCACTGTTCAACCTGTGGCGCCAGCTGGGGATCTTCGACACCTGGATCGGGCTGATCGTCCCGTACCTGACGTTCTCGCTGCCGCTGGCCATCTACACCCTCGCCACGTTCTTCCGGGAGATCCCGCCGGACCTGGAGAAGGCCGCCGCGATGGACGGGGCCACGCCGGCTCAGACCTTCCTCCGGGTGATCCTCCCGCTGGCGGCGCCCGGGACGGTGACCACCGCGATCCTGGTGTTTATCTTCTGCTGGAACGACTTCCTGTTCGCGATCTCGCTGACGTCCACGGAGTCGTCCCGCACAGCCCCGGCGGCGATCGCCTTCTTCACCGGGGCGTCGCAGTTCGCCCAGCCGATCGGGTCGATCGCGGCGGCGGCCGTGGTCATCACCATCCCGATCATCGTCTTCGTTCTGCTGTTCCAACGACGGATCGTCGCCGGGCTGACCTCCGGCGCGGTGAAGGGCTAGGGGTTGGCGCCGGTCATGGCCGACATCGTTCTGGATCATGTGAGCAAGCGCTTCGCCGACGGCCGGGTCGTGGTCGACGACGTCACCCTGACGATCGCCGACGGCGAGTTCCTGATCCTGGTCGGCCCGTCAGGATGCGGGAAGTCGACCACCCTGAACATGATCGCCGGGCTGGAGGACATCTCCGCCGGCGAGCTGCGCATCGGCGGGAAGGTCGTCAACCGGCTGTCGCCGAGGGATCGCGACATCGCGATGGTGTTCCAGTCGTACGCGCTGTACCCGCATATGACGGTGCGGCAGAACATGGGGTTCGCGCTGTCGTTGGCGAAGCTGCCGAAGATCGAGATCGCCCGCAGGGTGGAGGAGGCGGCGCGGATCCTCGGCCTGACCGAGCACCTCGAACGCCGGCCGGCCGCGCTGTCCGGCGGGCAGCGGCAGCGGGTGGCGATGGGCCGCGCGATCGTCCGCTCACCGCAGGCCTTCCTCATGGACGAACCACTCTCGAACCTGGACGCGAAGCTGCGCGTGCAGACCCGGACCCAGATCTCCCGGCTGCAGAACCGCCTCGGGACGACCACCGTGTACGTGACCCACGACCAGACCGAGGCGATGACGCTCGGCGACCGGGTGGCGGTCATGCGGGCGGGACGCATCCAGCAGATCGCTCCCCCGGGCGAGCTCTACGCGGCTCCGGTGAACATCTTCGTGGCCGGGTTCATCGGCTCGCCGGCGATGAACTTCCTGCCGGTGACCCTCACCGCCGACGGCCGCGCGCTGCGCACTCCCCTGGGCGAGTGGCGGCTGGACGGGCCGCGGCCTGATGACGGACGTCAGCTCGACGACGGGCGGCTGGTGGACCGGCTGCGCCGGGCGGCACCGCCGTCGGGTGAGCGCCCACTCGTGTGCGGGATCCGTCCCGAGCACTTCGAGGACGCCGCCCTCGTCCCCGCAGACCGCGGTGGCGCACGGTGCACGGTGCGCGCCGAGGTCGTGGAGTCCCTCGGCTCCGACAAGTACGTCTACTCGTCCTGGGCGGGCCCGGTGGCGCTGGGCACCGATCTATCCGCCGATCTGCCCACCGATCCGCCCCTGCCCGCAGGCGCCGGCACTCAGCTGGTCGCGCGGCTCGACGCGGCCAGCCGCGCGGCCGAGGGCGAGCCGGTGCGGCTGTGGGTGGACACGACACGGCTTCACCTGTTCGACCCGGCCAGCGGCGCCAACCTCACCGCGCCCCGGGTCTGAGAGTCCGCGCAGGCCCGACGTCCGCGCGGGCCCGAGGTGCGCTCAGGCCCGAGGTGCGCTCAGGTCGACATCGAGTAGGCGACCACTCCGCGGCGGATCGCGTCCATCGCGTCCCGGGCGGCCTTGCCCACCCCGGCCCCGCTCTCGCCCGCCATGAACCTCGGCGCCAGCTGCGCGATCTGGTCGAGAAGGTCGAGGAGCTGACGCATCCAGCGGACGAAATCACCGGCGGTGAGCTCGGTGCCGGCCTCCGAGAGCACCCGTTCCAGCCCACGGCCCGACGCCCACCCGAAGGCTGCCGCGACGAAACCCAGGTCCGGTGGGCGGAGGAAGCCCAGCCGGTGATCGTCCTCGACCATGCTCAGGCGGGTGTAGATGTTCGCCATGTCCGCGAGGGCTTCCTGCAGGGCGGCACCGCCGGGCAACGCGGGGGCCGCGACATCGTCTCCACGCGGTTCGAACACCAGCGTCGAGACGGCCGCGGCCAGTGCGGGCGGGGTCAGCCCCTCCCACGCCCCGGTGCGCAGGCATTCCGCGACCTGCAGGTCCTGCTCGGTGTAGATCCGTGCCAGCATGGCCCCGGCCTCGGTGACGGAGTCGCCGCCGGCGCTGAGGTAGCCGAGCTCGGCGAGGGTGTCCCGGACCCGGTCGAACGTTCGGGCCACCGTGTTCGTCCGCCCCTCGACCTTGCGTTCGAGACCGGCGGTCTCCCGGCGCAGCCGGTCGATGCGCTCGGCGGAACGCAGGTGGGCCTCACGCTGCGGGCAGTCGTGCACGGGATGGCCCCGCATGGCACGGCGCAGCCGGGCGAGCTCGGTGTCGTCCGCCGCCAGCGACCGCATCCGCTCCCGCCGGCCGGGCTCCTCGGGCAGCCGGGTGTTGCGCAGTGACGACGCCAGATCGCGGCGGGCCTGCGGTGAGCGGGGGTTGAACGACTTCGGGATCCGCACCCGCGCCAGCGGCTCCACCGGGACCGGGAAATCGATCATCGACAGCCGCCGGACCTGCCGGTCCACGGTGAGGACGACCGGCCGGGGCCCTTCCGGCGACCCGGTGTCGAGCCCGGCGTCCAGCACCACGACGAGGCCGCCGCGCCGCCCCGAGGGGACGCGCACCACGTCCCCGCTGCGCAGTTTCGCCAACGCCTCGGCCACCTCGGACTGCCGGCGCGCCGTGCCCGCACGGGACAGGTTGTTCTCCCGCTCCCGGATCTGGCGACGCAGCTCGTCGTACTCCGTGACGGCACCGCGGTCGCAGTCCAGCGCGGCGGTCAGCTCCTCGATCGCGGTCTGGTTACGGCGTACGGCACGGGCGATCCCCACCACCGCCTTGTCCGCCTGGAACTGCGCGAACGACGACTCCAACACCACCCGCGCGCGCTGCGCACCGAGCCGCCCGACCAGGTTGACGGCCATGTTGTAGGACGGCCGGAACGACGACTTCAACGGGTAGGTACGGGTCGACGCGAGGCCGGCGAGGGCGAGGGGGTCCAGCCCGGGCTGCCACAGCACCACCGCATGGCCCTCGACGTCGATCCCGCGTCGCCCGGCACGCCCGGTGAGCTGGGTGTACTCCCCCGGGGTGATGTCCGCCCTGGTCTGGCCGTTGAACTTCGTCAGGCGTTCGAGCACAACGGTACGAGCCGGCATGTTGATGCCCAGGGCGAGGGTCTCGGTGGCGAACACGGCGCGGACCAGCCCGCGGACGAACAGCTCCTCCACCACCTCCTTGAAGGTGGGGAGCATGCCGGCGTGGTGGGCGGCGATGCCGCGTTCCAGCCCGTCGAGCCACTGCCAGTAGCCGAGCACGTCGAGGTCGGCCTGCGGAATGCCCGCCGTCCGGGCCCGCACATGCGCGTTGATCTCCCGCCGTTCGTCGGATGTCGTCAGGCGCAGGCCCGCCTGGACGCAGGAGTTCACCGCGGCGTCACAGCCGACCCGGCTGAAGATGAACACGATCGCGGGGAGCAGACCAGCCCGGTCGAGCCGGATCACGACGTCCGGGCGGCTCGGGGGCCCGAAACGACGCCGACCGCCACCATTACCGCCACCGCCACCGCCACCATTACCGCCACCCGGCCGGCCCGAACGCGAGGAGCGGGGCCCGCGGCCGCGCTCGTAGCCGGACTGTGACTCCTCACGCGCGAGCCTGAGCAGGTCCGGGTTGACCACCCGGCCGCCCGCTGCCTGGCCACCCGAGTCACTCGACCGCGGGCCGCCTGGCGTTACCCGCTCCGCGGCAGCGGCCCGGTTCGCGGCAGGCGCCCGATTCGCGGCACGCCTCCCGGCCACGGGAGCGTCGGGGCTGTCCGGGGTGGTCGTGGTGCGTGCGTCAGTGCCGGAGACCGGGCCGTCCGAGGCCGTGGCACGCGACCCGGAGGAGCGATCGACGAAGAGATCGTGCAGGGACCGATCGGCGAGCACATGCTGGTAGAGCGGCACCGGGCGATGCTCGCTGACGATCACTCTGGTGTGGCCCCGGACGGTGACCAGCCACTCGGCGAACTCCTCGGCGTTGCTGACCGTCGCCGACAGGGAGACCAGGCGCACGTGCTGAGGAAGGTGAATGATCACCTCCTCCCACACGGCGCCCCGCTGGCGGTCGGCGAGGTAGTGGACCTCGTCCATGACCACGTAGGCGAGCGCGTCCAGCCGGCCGCTGCCCGCGGCCTCGGTGTAGAGCATGTTGCGCAGGACCTCGGTGGTCATCACGACCACCGGGGCGTCGCCGTTGCGCGACGTGTCGCCGGTCAGCAGGCCGATCGAGTCGGCACCGTAACGGGCGACCAGATCCGCGTACTTCTGGTTCGACAGCGCCTTGATCGGCGTGGTGTAGAAGCAGCGGGTGCCGGTGGCGAGCGCGAGGTGCGCCGCGAACTCGCCGACGACCGTCTTGCCGGCGCCCGTCGGCGCGGCCACGAGCACACCTTCGCCCTGGGCGAGGGCGTTGACGGCCTCGGACTGGAACGGATCGAGCCCGAAGGGATACCGGGCCGCGAATTCCTCGACGGCGCCAGGCGCGGAGGACACGTTGCTCACCCTACGCCGCCTGGGCGTGGCGCAAAAAGTGGGTGTTCGGCGGAATCAGGTGACGTCGCCGTGAAGGTTGTCGGCAGGGGACGCACCCGCGGCACCGGCCACCACCGTGTCGACGTTCAACCCGCTGCCCGAGCCGGCCGCGGCCCCGCCACCCCGGCTGCCCGTGCTGGTCGCACGGTCCGCCCTGGTGTCGTCGAAGTCGAGCGGCGAGACCTCGTCGTCAGCCAGGTCCGCGTACGGCGAGGTGTCACCCCGGCGGATCTTGCGCCGGTCGTTGACCCACCCGATGATCAGCGCGACCTCATAGAGGAAGATCATCGGCAGGCCCAGTGCCAGCATGGTGAAGGGGTCCTGGCTCGGCGTCACGACCGCGGCGAAGACGAACACCAGGAAGATCTCGGCCCGCCGCCAGGAGCGCAGCTTCGCGGTCGTGACCAGACCCGCGAGGTTCAGCATCGTGATGAGCAGCGGCACCTCGAACGACAGCCCGAAGACCAGCAGCATCGCGAAGACGTAGCTCAGGTACTTGCTTCCGTCCAGGACGCTGACAAGACCGTCGCCACCGAAGCCGAGCAGCAGTTTCAGGCCGGTCTGGAGCGTGATGTAGGCGAAGAAGCCGCCGGCGGCGAACAGGACGAGCGAGGCGAGGACGAAGGTCAGCGACCAGCGCCGCTCGTTGCGGTGCAGACCGGGGGTGATGAACGACCAGAGCTGGTAAAGCCAGATCGGGGCCGAGAACACCGCACCCGAGAGCATCGAGATCTTCAGCCGGATGGTGAAGGCATCCAGGATGCCGAAGAAGTACAGGTTGCAGGACCCGTCGGCGCCACCGAAGTCACCGCGCTTGTCTGCTGGCAGGGAGCAGTACGGGTCGATCAGCCACTGGAAGATGTTCGGCTCCCAGATGAAGCAGATGATCGACGCTACGCCGAAGGCGAGAAGCGCCTTGGCCAGGCGGTTCCGCAGCTCTCGCAGGTGCTCGGTGAGAGGCATCCTGCTGTCCTCGACCGTGCGGGTGCGCCGCTGGTTCACCGACGAGGCGAGGGTGCGCGGCGTTGGCAACCGTGGCACGGGCTGAGGCTCCTGCTCGATGAGGGCGATGGTTCGGACGGACGGGCTCACCACGGATGATCGGGGCGACGCTGTCGTTCAGCTCGCCGCCACCGCTCCGTGAGGGTTCAGACGGAGAATCCGCCGACATGCGCACGCCGGGTCAGCCAGCGCGCGGACCGATCGGCAAGCTGGTCCGGGCCTGACGGCCCGGACCGCACCGGCGTTCGTTCAGCGGCGCTCGGCGTCGACCGGCGATGCGCCGTTGACCGAGGTCGCCGGAGTGACCACGGGACGGCTCTCGATCGGGAGCGGAGCGACGGGCTGCGCCGCGGGGGCCGCGGTGGCCGGAGCCGGGGCGTCGTCCTCACGGAGGCCCTTCGTCTCGGCCTTGAAGATGCGCAGCGACCGGCCGAAGGAACGGGCAGCGTCGGGAAGCTTCTTGGAGCCGAACAGCACCATGACTACCAGCGCGATGATGATGATCTCGGTCGTGCCAAGGTTGGGCATGGCAGGCGTCCTCCAAAATGCAAATGCCGGTGCGGTCGGGAGACCGGTGCGGTCGATGCTACGTCGGTCAGCCTAGGAAGCGATAGACAGTAACCGGGTATCCCGCAGGTGACGTCTTCGCAACGCGAAGATGATGAGCTGCCTCACCGGCACTTTCCGCTACAAACCGGACCGCCGACGCAGGGCATCCAGGACACTCCGACCACAGTTTGTCGCGCGCTGCCAACCTCGGCCACCCGACCTCCGGTCGATCATCGACGGATACCGGCCGACATTCGGTGCCGGAACGCCGCGACATAACGACCCTGCGCGATCACACCGCGATGCCCATCAGCGCGCCATCACCCGGCGTCTCCAAACACGAACCTGGTGCGGCCACCACCGAAGTCGGCTTCCTCACCTCGCGTTGGCCGCCGGCTTCCTCACCTCGCGTTGGCCGCCAGCCGGGCGGCGACATCCACGGATTCCAGGCGCTCGGTCAGTTCCGACACCTTGTTTCCCAGGTCGGCGGCGCGGTCCTTCAACTCGAAGGCCGCGGATTTCGTCGCCTTGATCTGCCTCCACAGCCGCAGGGCGCAAAGCGCCAGCACGCCGAGCGAGCCGAAGATCATCACCAGATGTACGAGGAGCAGAGGCACGCCCATCACCCTATGATCTCGTCGCCGTACCCGGCGAGCGCGCGGCCCGCCAGCTCGTTCACGCTCGCGGCGACCGACGCCGGCGCCACCTCGCGCACCAGCTCGCCGAGGCCGAGGACCAGCCGGCTCAGCCACGCCAGGTCGGCCACCCGCAGAACCACGCTGACCCCCCCGTCGGGCAGGTCGCACACCTGGGACACCGGGTAGTAGTCGACCACCCAGCGCGCCCGCGGATCGAGGTCGAGCCGGACCGGGATGTCGTCCGGCCCCGGCTGGTACACCCCCTCGGCGGTGTCCCGGGGGGTCGCGTCCGGCGGCGGCTGCGCCGCGACGTCCAGGACGTCGACGCCCGCGCGGCCATCGATCCGGTCGAGCCGGAACAGACGCACCGCCGACGCCCGGCGGCACCAGCCCTCCAGGTACCAGTAGCCACCGCGCACGAGGACCCGCATCGGGTCGACCTCCCGCTCGGTCATCTCGTCCCGGGCCCAGACCAGGTAGCGCAGGCGCACCCGACGGCGCAGGCGGATCGCCTCCTGCAGCACCGCGAGCACCTCGTCGTGCGGGTCGAGCGCCACCCGCACATGGCGGGCCGACTCGTGACCGACGGCCTCCTCCACCTTGCGCACCGCCCGGTCGAGGGCCTCGCGGCCGGTCAGCCCCGGCACGTCGGTCAGCGCCCGGGCAGCGACGAGAAGCGCCATGGCCTCGTCGGCCGACAGCCGCAGCGGCCGGTCAAGGGTCTGCGGGTCGACCACGGTCACCCGGTCCCCGGAGTAGCTCACATCGATGAGGTCGCCCGGAGCGCCACCGGGAAGCCCGCAGACGAACAGCAGGTCAAGGTCGGCCCGGAGCTGGCGCTCCGTGATCCCGAACTCGCTCGCCGCGTCCTCCAGCGACACCCCCGGGTGGGCCCGCAGCCACGGAACCAGCGCGAGCAGGCGGCTGAACCGATCCACTGATCCACTCACCTGGGACCGGTTCCCACCGCCGCCGCACGGGCCACCGGCGATGCTGCCGGCGTTGGCGGTGCTGTCGCCGCGACAGTGGCCCGCAGCCTGCGGACGACCTCACCGCGCAGATCCGCCGGCTCGAGGACGACCACATCGGGACCGTAGCCGACCGCCCAGCGGGCGAAGCGTTCCAGATCGGAGAACTCGACCTCCAGAAGATCACCGCCCGGGAGGCGGCCCACCCGCTCCGCTGCCGCCGCCCGAGCAGGCCCCGCGGGACGCCCATGGCGGCGCAGCGCATGGCCACAGCCACGCCGGACCCACAGCAGGGCTGTGCGGGTGGGTTCGGTGGGCTCCGTCGCGGACACCATCGCCCGCAGATCCACCTCTGGTGGCACGGTGAACGCCTCGGCCGGGCCGACCGCCCGCACCGGGCCGGTCACCCGCGACAGCCGGAACACCCGCGACGCCTGCCGGTTCAGGTCGTGCCCGACCAGATACCAGCGGCCACGCCAGGACAACACGCCCCAAGGCTGCAGGTGCCTCTCCGTGTCCTCGGTCTGGCCAGGGCGGCGGTAGGGGAAGCGCACCTCGCGCCTGGCCTGGACGGCGGCGAGCACGGCCTCGAACGCCGGCTCCGTCGCGTCGACCCTCGGTTCGAACCCCGCGAACCCGTCAGCGGACCCCAGGCCGCCCATGCCGTCCGCGGCGTCGAACCCTGCCGCGGGCCCGGAGGAGACAGCCAGCGGATCCGGCCCGCGCAGCGCCGCGGGCCGGACCGGCGCCCCGGCGGCGGCGAGCTTGCGCAGCGCGCTCGCCGCCGGCGCGGCCAGTGCCTCGCTGGACCACAGGGAGGCCGCAAGTGCCAGCGCGGCGAACTCGTCGGGATCCAGTGGGATCTCGCCGAGCGCGTAGTCGCCGCGCGGGATGCGGTAGCCGAGCTCGTCGCTGAAGGCCGAGTCGGAACCGGTCTCGACCGGGATGCCGATCTCACGCAGCGACTGCTTGTCCCGCTCGAACATCCGGCGGAACGCCTCCCGGGCCTCCTCCGACTCCCCCGGCTCGTAGCCGTCCACCATCTCCCCGATCTGGGACACGGTGAGGAAACGCGATGTCGCCATGAGGCACATCGTCAGATTGAGCAGGCGCTCCAGCCGTCGGCGGGACACATCTGATCAGGCTAGCGGTACTCGGCGTGATCTCGGCAACCGGCCTGCCGCGACGACCACGCCGATCGTCAGCTACGCCTGCTACTCACAGTTGCCCGGAGGTCGAGCCCGCCGCACCCCCGGAGCCGCTGCCGGTGGCGTCGCCGCTGCCCACGGCGAGCAGGTCGACGATGAACACCAGCGTGTCATCGGCCTCGATCCCCGCCTCCGGCTGGCCACCCATCGGACCGTAGCCCAGGTCGGGCGGGATCACGATCAGGCGGCGACCGCCTTCCTTCATCCCGGCGATGCCCTGGCCGAAACCGGGCACCGTGTTCTGCAGCGGGAACGTTTCGGGGGTGCTCCGGTCCCAGCTCGCGTCGAACTGCTTGCCGGTCTTCCAGATCGTGCCGGCGTAGTGGATCGTGACGGTGCTCGACGCGCTCGCCACCTTGCCGTCGCCGCCCACCAGGTCCTTGGTGACCAGCTCGGACGGCGCCTCGCCCTCGCCGGCCGCCGCGACGGGCTTGCGCTTGAGGTCGGTGGCGTTCTCCACCGCGGGCGTGCCTCCGTCGACCGCGGTCGCCGCCGCTGACGGCGCCGCGATCGGAGCGGCCTTGGTTCCGTCGGGGGCGTCCGACGAGCTGCACGCGGCCATCGGCACCAGCAGCACGGCGGGGAGAACGAAGCCGACCAGCCGGCGACGATGACGGGCTGCGACGTCACGGGAGAAAACGGTCACGGAAACTGAGATCCTCTGCTTGCGCGGGACGCCGGCACGGCAGGCAACACCGCCGCCGCGTTCGGCGCCACGCTCCGGACGAGCTGGCTGCACATGTGCAGACGACTGTAGAGGACCACACACCGACCACCCGCGACCCGGCTGCGGCAGAACACCCCGGCCGCACCGAACGCCCTGGGCTGCTCGCTCCTACATGCTCGCGATCAGCTTGTCCACCCGGTCGTCGACCGAGCGGAAGGGGTCCTTGCACAGCACCGTGCGCTGCGCCTGGTCGTTGAGCTTCAGATGGACCCAGTCCACCGTGAAGTCGCGCCGCTTCTCCTGCGCCCGCTTGATGAACTCCCCACGCAACCGGGCCCGGGTGGTCTGCGGCGGAACCGACTTGGCCTCGAAGATGTCGAGGTCGCGGCACACCCGCTCGACCAGACCGGCCCGCTCCATCCGGTAGTAGAGCCCTCGCTCGCGGTGGATGTCGTGGTACTTCAGGTCCAGTTCGGCGACCCGCGGCGACGACAACGGCAGGCCGTGCCGATGCCGGAACCGGTCTATCAGCACGTATTTCGTCACCCAGTCGATCTCCCGGGCGACAAGCTCCAGATCCTCGGTCTCGATGGCCAGCAGGGTACGGCCCCACAGGTCGAGAACCCGCTTCGCGACGGCGTCCCCGCCGCGCCGCTCGACGAACTCCACCGCCTTCGCGTAGTACTCACGCTGGATGTCCAGCGCGCTCACCTCGCGGCCGTTGGCGAGCTTGATCCGACGCTGGCAGGTCATGTCGTGCGAGACCTCGCGGATGGCCCGGATCGGGTTCTCCAGCGACATGTCCCGCAGCACCACACCAGCCTCGATCATGCGCAGCACGAGGTCCGTCGAGCCGAGCTTGAGCAGCATCGTCGTCTCGCTCATGTTCGAGTCACCGACGATGACGTGCAGGCGACGGAAGCGCTCCGCATCGGCGTGCGGCTCGTCGCGGGTGTTGATGATCGGCCGCGAACGGGTTGTCGCCGAGGACACCGACTCCCAGATGTGCTCGGCGCGCTGCGAGATGCAGTAGACCGCGCCACGCGGAGTCTGCAGCACCTTGCCCGCACCGCACAGGATCTGGCGGCTGACCAGGAACGGCACCAGCACGTCGGCCAGCCGGCTGAACTCCCCGTGCCGGCCGACGAGGTAGTTCTCGTGGCAGCCGTAGCTGTTCCCGGCCGAGTCCGTGTTGTTCTTGAACAGATGGATGTCGCCCGCGATGCCCTCCTCCCGCAGCCTGCGCTCGGCTTCGACGAGGAGGCCCTCCAGGATGCGTTCACCGGCCTTGTCGTGTGTGACGAGGTCCGGCACGGAATCGCACTCGGGAGTGGCGTACTCCGGGTGGCTACCGACGTCCAGATAGAGCCGGGCGCCGTTCTTCAGGAACACGTTGCTGCTGCGCCCCCAGGACACGACACGCCGAAACAGGTACCGCGCCACCTCGTCCGGAGACAGCCGCCGCTGCCCTCGGAACACACAGGTGACGCCGTACTCGTTTTCCAGGCCGAAGATGCGGCGATCCACGAGACCGACCCTATGCTCGGAAGCCCTCCTCGCGCGGCGAGACGCCATGGCTGATCTCGAGTCCACCCTCTCGGGGTCGTACGATCTGCCCCGTCGCCGGCGTCGTGCCCACCTCCGCGGGGGCGGGCTCACCCGGCAACGGGGCTTCCGGCCCACGGGCGAGCCCGGCGCCGGCCCGCTCCCGGCCGACGAGCATGAGCGCGATCCCGACCACGGCCCAGATCGTCAGCACCGCCGCGGCCCGGCCCCCACCGGCCCCGTCGAAGTAGAGCGTCGACCGCGCCAGGGTCACCCCCGCTCCGGGCGGCAGCAGCTGGCCGAACCCGCCCCACGGGGTCGGCAGCATCTCCGGCGCCGACGACGCCCCGGACAACGCCACCCCGACCACCGTCAGGGCGACGGCGGCGACGAGTCCGCGCACAGCGGCCACCGCGCCCAGCCCCATCACGGGCGCGGTGACCGCCGCGGTGATCACGGCCAGCACGACCACGCTGCGCAGGAAGTTGTCGGGCAGCACATCAAGACCACCGCTCAACGCCAGCGTGCCAGCCACCCCACCGGCGACCACGAAGCACGACAGGCCCACGAGACGCTGCTGCCGGGACCGGCCCGAACGTGCCAGCAACACGCCCACCGCCGCGGCGATCAGCACCAGCGGCAGGTACCCGGCCGACACCCCGCCGCCCTGATGATCGGCGGCGGCGTTCGGGACGACGTCCACGACCGGGATCCGCAGATCGGGAAACGTCATCGCCATTCCGCGCACCAGCGCCTCGGCGACCGCCGGGCTGGCGGCGGAGGCAAGCCGCAGCGACAGGCCGTCCGCGGTGAAGACGAACGCCGCGTACGCCTTGCGGTCGCGCAGTGCGCGGTCGGCGGCATCGGCGTCGGCGACGACTGTCACCCGCATGGCACCGGGTGACATGTGCTCCACCTCGTCCATGAACGCCTGTGTCGACTGCGCCGGTCCCGCCACGAGCACGGGCAGGCCACGAGGACGCACGGAGGTGACGGTCGATCCGTAGAGGCAGACGATCAGGCCGAGCAGGACAGCCATCCCCACGGGCAGCGCTGCCGCGCGACGCACCCCGGTCAGGCTGCGGCGTTCCACTGTCAGCACCATCACGCCTCCACTACCTGTCCACTACCTGGCTGCCTGCCCACTACCTGGCCACCGTCGGCGGCTACTGCCCTACACAGGGCGACCAGGGGGCAGCGTCCCCCAGGTCAGGGCGTCCGGGTGGGGTGGCATCAGGGGTGGCGTGTCCGGGTGGGATCACACCGGAGGCCACATCGCCCACGTCACCGACACCGCGGCGGAAAAGTGCGCGCCGCGGGCGTCGACCACGACCCGGCCGCAACCGGGTGGGAGCGGAAGCGGGATCCGAAGCGGGAACATCGGCCCGGATGGTGCTGCCCTGCCCCGCGCGGGGGAAGGATGGCCGCATGACAGCCGAGGCCAACGAGAAGCACACGCACGACCATCTGCGAACCGAGGTGGCGGCCCGGGACCGCACGCCCGCGACCGTGACCGCCCCTGCCGCCGACGACCCGCCGCGCGCCGGGATCGTGGTGATCCAGGACGCCCGCGGGATCACCCCCTACCTGCTGTCCGTCTGCGACGAGCTGGCCGATGCGGGCTATCTCGCGATCGCGCCCCACCTGTACCACCGGGACGGCATCGCCGAGGTCGACCCCACCGACGGCTGGGCCGGCGCGATACCGCAGATGGGCACGCTCACCGGTGACGGGATCCACGCGGATGTGGATGACTGCCTCGCGCACCTGAGCGACGTCGGCCTCGACCCGTCCCAGACAGCCGTCATCGGCTTCTGCATGGGCGGAACCGTGGCGCTGGCCACGGCGAGCCGCCGGCCACTCGCCGCCGCGGTGTCGTTCTACGGCGGATCGGTCAGCACCTCCGCCTGGCCCGGAGTGCCCCCGCTGCTCGACATCGCGCCGGCGCTGATGGGCCCCTGGCTCGGCCTGTACGGCGAGGAGGACGCCCTGATCCCGCTCACCGACATCAACGAGCTTCGGGTCGCCGCGGCCCGATCGGGCCAGCCGACGGAGCTCGTCAGCTACCCGGGCGCCGGCCACGCCTTCCACAGCCACGACCGGCCGGCCGTCCACCGCCCCGAGGCAGCCGTCGACGCATGGCGGCGGACGATCGACTTCCTGGACCAGCGGGTGCGCCCGGCCTGAGCAGGCCACGCGTCGGCACGCCCGGCGGTCCGTGAAGGGATGCCGCGAGGCGGACCGAAGATCTTTTCATGCCCTCGACGGGCGCGCGAGGCCGTGCAGGAACCAGATGCAGGTGTCCACGGACCGCCAGAAGACCTCCAGGTTCAGTTGCTCGTTCGGCCCGTGGATGCCCGCGTCGGGCAGGGTGAAGCCGAGCAGCACGACCGGGATGCCCAAGATGTCGCGCATGAGGGACACGGCCGGGATGGTGCCCCCGGAGCGGAGCAGAACCGGCGATCGCCCAAAGCCATGCCGATAGGCCTGCGCGGCCACCCGCATCGCGGGATGGCCGGGCATGGTCTCCGCGGGGCCGGTCGAGGAAACCACCCGCAGTGTGGCCCGGACCGTGGTCGGCAGCGTGGCGGCGATGTGGCCGCGCAGCGCCTCGACCACTGCCGCAGGGTCCTGGCCAGCCGCCACCCGGACGTTGACAATCGCCGACGCACGACCCGGAATCGCCGTCACCCGATGGTCCCCGGACCGCAACGAGATCACGTTGAGCGCTGGAAGCAGCGTGGTCCGTTCGTAGGCTGTCGGACCGGCCATCCCCCACAACGGCCTGCCACCCGCACTGCTGCGGAGCTGCGCGTCGGTCGGCCCGTGCGTCCGCATCCGGCGCCGCTCGGCGGGCACCGGCACGCGCACCCCGTCGTAGAAACCGGCGACGGCAACCCGGTTGTCCGGGCCGTGGAACGACGACAGCAGATCGGCCAGGGCGTGCGCCGGATTGTGAACGGCCCCACCGAACGCCCCGGAGTGCACATCACGTGGCTGACCGCGGACCTCGATCTCGAAGGTGATGGAGCCCCGCAGCGCGTAGACAAGCGCCGGCCGGTCCGGCCCGAGGATGCGGGTGTCGGACACCACGGCCACGTCCGCCGCCAGCTCGTGGCGGTGACGGAACAGCGCGGCCCGCAGATGCGGGCTGCCGATCTCCTCTTCGCCGTCGAAGACACAGCTCACGTTCAGCGGTAGCTGGCCCGCACTGCGGATGACCGCCGTCAGCGCCGCCACGTGGGCCATGATCGGCCCTTTGTTGTCGGCCGCCCCGCGCCCGACGAGGTTGCCATTGCTGACCACCGCCGTGAACGGGTCGGTGCGCCACCCGTCGCGAGGTGCCGGCTGTACGTCATAGTGCCCGTAGACGAGCAGATGCGGCCGGCCGGGACGATCCGCCGAATGGCCGATCACCATCGGGGGCCCACCGCCGGTCGGCACGAGGCGGGTGTCGGCGAGCCCGGACCGCCGCAGTCGCCCGGCCAGCCATTGCGCGCAACGCCCCAGGTCGCCGGCCTGGCCCGGTCCGGCGCTGACGGACCGGAACCGCAGGAAGCGGGAGAGATCTGCCACGACCTCCCTGCGCGCCGCACGCGCCGCGGACATCGCGGCGCGTGGACCTGCCGTCAGATCACACCCCGGGTGGCTCCCCGCCCACTCTCCGCCATCGGTCGCAGCGGTGCCCGGCCCTGAAACGGCAGGACCCGCGCCCCTGATCGCCGTTCCGCCGCGCCGAGCGCCTCCGCGCTGGTCAGCCACTCCTCGGCGTACTCGGCGATCTCAAGCAGCAGCATCTCGAACTGCACCCGGCTGGTCTGCAACAGGTGCGGTTGCGCGAGCCATCGCAGCACCTCACGGCCGGCAACCGCCATCCGCTGCCGCGGAGAGGTGACCAGACGCTCGTGGAAGTAGCGGATCAGCACCTCCTCGACCACGTCCCACGCGTTGTCCGCACCGAACAGCCGCCTGATGTCGTCGGACTCCAGCACGCGGAATGCCTCGTCGAGTACCTGCATCACCTCCACCCGCAACACGTTGAGGTGGCCGAACGAGGCGAACTTCAGGTTGTTGCGCAGGTCGAGGCCAGCCCGGCGCACCACCGCGATGCTGCCGAAGCTCGGGTCGTAGGAGCGCTCCCGAATAACGTCGGAGATCCGCTTGTCCCGCCAGAAGAGCGCGACCTGGTTGACGAAGTGGCTGTACTGCCGATGGAACTCCACGTTGCGCCGGGATCCTCGGGGTACCGCGGCGGCCCCATAGCCCAGTACCCGCGCGTAAGCGGCGGCTCTGTCCCGACGGGTGTAGCGCAGCACGTCACGCCGGTCGAACTGGTAGAGGCCGTAGGCGCCGGGGCCGCCCGACAACCGGACGGTTCCGGCCCGGAACAGCTCCTGGAGCTTGCGGACGACCCGGAAAACCCCCAGCCGCTCGTGCTGGTAGATGTAGTACAGATCGCCGACGGCGATCATCCTCTCCGAGGTGACCGACTCGTCGTAGGGCACCACCCCGGTCGGGATGCGCGTCTGCCCCAGTTCCTGTGCCGCTTCCGGCCCGACGCCGATGAGCGCCGCCAGCCCCCTGTCCGGCGGCACCGGCTTGGCCGCGTCCGCGGCGACGACACCCGCCAGCAGGTCGTCCACCTGACGCACCAGCGCATCGGCGAGCTGCGGATTGGCGATGAGGTCGGTGCCGAGTTGTTTGGCCAGCTGCTCCCGCAGGCCAGCGACGCGGTCGTACAGGGCCTGGTACTCCTGCTCCGTTGCCATCTGCTCCTCCTCCAGCCGACGCCTGGGCCGGGTCCAGGGCCTCGCCGACCACCGACCGGCTATGCGACTCGCACGTCCTGAGCCAACTGATCCACCCGACGCAGGTAGGCGCGCAGCTCGTTGAGTGGGTGACGGACCCGGGGATGACGCATTCCGGCCGGCAGCCCGGGGTCGAACCCGATCGCCCCCAGCAGGTCCTCCACCAGCCCCCCGAGCCGGCCGGCGGTGGTGATGACAGCCCCCATGGCCCGCCGCCCGCCTTGTTGCACGAGCTCGCGGGCCTCCTGGCCGGCAAACGAGGCGATCCAGCTCAGCAGCTCGGAGACGAGCATCGCCCGGCCGTCACTGGTCCGGAACTGGGCCACGTTACGCTCCGCGCTGCCCACGAAGACCGAATCCAGGGCGGCGACGACCTCGTCGGTGGACTCCGCCACCACCTGCAGCGCGGTCGAGAGCAACACCAGCCGGGTTCCCAGATCCCGCCCGAAGGATCCGTCACGGAACGTCTTCCAGCTGGCCTCGACCGTCACGATGTGATCCTGCAGCAGCAGGAAGGAGGAGAGGTTCTGCTCTTCGGCCACGGTGTTGACCCGGCCCGACTCGAGCCCGAAGACCCAGCTCAGATAGCCCACCATCCCGCCGCGGACCGGTTTGTTGCCGATACCGATGACATCCTGCTTGAGCAGGATCTCGAACAGGTCGTCAACTCGGGGTACCCGAGGGCCACCCTCCGCCCCGAGCTCGTTGACCACGGCGCTGAACTCCGCCTGAATGATGCTGCGGGCCGCGTCCATCTCCTCGACATCGACGTCCGCACGCAGCGGTGTGAGGCCGTCCAGCAGCGGCAGGACGGCGGCGAGCGAATCCCGGGCACGCGCGTACAGGCTCGCCTGCGCCCCGGTCACCGCCCCACCCAGCTCCGTCTGGCCGACGTAGCTGCGCGGCCGCCAGGTGACCACCGATCTTCCCGCGACCTCCGTTCGGTCGAAGGACGCGTTCAGCGCCGCGACGAACGCCGTGCTGTCGGTGTGACGGGGCAGCCTTCCGAGGGTCTGCTGGATGGCGCCGTCCACGATGCGCTGCAAGCTGTCACGGCCGGCGCCGGGTGCGGCCGAGCCGCCGCGCAGCCCGCCCGAACCCCCGAGCCCGCCGAGATCGGCGGTGAGGATCGGGTAGGACGCGATGTCGTCGACGGCGCCGCGGATCCTCCCGATGTTGTAGGACGGCCCACTCGGCCAGCTCCCCGCAGCCTCCAGTTCCTCGACGGCCTCCGTCGCCACGTCGTCGACCGCGTCGATCAGGGACCTGTAACGCGCCACGTCGCTGCTGGGCGCGAGCCTGTCGCTCGCGGCCTTCACCTCGTCCGTGACGCCTCTCCGGACCAGCTCCCGGGTTGCGCGGAGCTCATTGAGCGCGAACTCGAGAACCCCCGCCATGCTCGGCTTGTCGCGCACCTGGGCCGCACTG
Source organism: Parafrankia irregularis (assembly GCF_001536285.1). NCBI lineage: Bacteria > Bacillati > Actinomycetota > Actinomycetes > Frankiales > Frankiaceae > Parafrankia > Parafrankia irregularis. The sequence goes on from NZ_FAOZ01000018.1 coordinate 75,088, forward strand.
TCGCGCAGCCGTGCCCCCTGCCTCCGGGCCGCCTGCAGGAAGGTGCTCAGATTTCCGGCGGATTCGTGCTGGCTGTTCTGCTGGAGCAGGGCCTGGACTGCGATGATCGCGTCAGCCAGCTCGTCGCACTGGTGAGCCAGCGAGAGCAGCGTCGATTCGACCGCCCGGTAGATCACGACTTTCCGCCTCTGCTCTCGATCTCCCGCTCCAGCTCATCCACCCGTACCGCGACATCGCCGCCCGGCCGCAGGCCGACGAGCAGGGTCTCCACCGGCCCCGGCACCTCTTCGTTCGATTTCTCATACGCGTCGACCACCTCGTCGACGACCTGACTCATGCTGTTCCTGAGGTGCTGGACGTCGCCGAGGATGTCCGCCTCCAAGCGGCCCGGATCGTGCGGCCCGGGTCGCTCCCGTACCGCGGTGACCCTGGCCTTCATGCCGGCCGCGACACCGCGGACGAAATCGAGGCGCCCCAGCAGCGCATCGCGGCGCGACAGCGGCCGCGGCTCGACGCCAACGACAGGCACCGACACCCGGCCACCTGCCGGCCACGACGCGAGACCAGGCAGTGGCTCCTCCTCCCGCGGCAGGCTGTGCGCGGCACCGAGAAGCTTCTGGCGCTCGTGGTCCAACGCCTGCGTGACCACGTCCAACCCGGCATCGGCCGCGGCGGCCAGCGCCAGCGCGTCGGCATTCCCGCCTTCCTCGGGCGGGATGAGACGTCCGAGGAAGGCTCCGATCCCCGAAGACAGACTGTCCAGGCTTTCACCGATGCTGGTGATCGTTTTCTGCTGGTTCTCCACGGTCGTCGCGATCCGCGCCACCGCTGCCTGCCCGCTGCGGGCCTGGGACTCGATCTCGTCCAGCGCGGAGACGACAGCCGTGATCTGGCTCTCGACAGCGTCACGTGAGGACGTGGATGTCGGCGGGATGCGCGGCAGGTAGCGCACGGCCTCACCGCCGGCCGTGTCGCCGGAGAAATACCAGACCTCGTACCCGTGCTGGGCGAAGATCAGCTTTTGCCGGTGAACTTCCGCGGGGTCGGACCTGGCGGGCGCCCTGCCCCGCTTGGAGTCCGTCCCCGAGCTCGACGAGGACCTGAGGGTATAGACGAGTTCGGGCGCGTCGTACGGCACGGAAATTTTCCAGAACAGGCCGAATTCATCCGTATCGTCAGGCCCCGTGACTCGCCTGTCGCCGTCGACGTCGACTTCCAACGACCAGCCGTCGTATCTCCCGTTTGGCCGGCGGTAGTGAAAGGTCACCGTCCTGGTCCTCGCTGACTGCTCCTCCCGCTCCTCCCGCGCAGGGATGCCGGAAGGATCGCCCGCATCCGCAGAGGTCTCGATCACGAGCGTCTACCTCCTGGCCAGCTCTCGGTAGAAGTTGGTGGTGATCAGTTGAGGTGAGGCAAGTCGGCGGTCGACAGCGAAACGGGCGGCGCCGATCAGGAAGCGTTCCGGCACAACACCTGGATCGTCTCCGGTCGCGAGACGCCTGGCCGCCTCCTCGATCATCTGCTGTTCCTTGGCCTCGAACCGCAGGACCTGGGCAAGTGACCGGTTGCCGAGCGAAGGAAACGCCGTGTAGCACATCGCGTCCACAACCACCCGGTGCGCGTCGGGAAAGGTCGCCCGAAGCGGGCCGGGAAGCGACCTCGCGGCCGCGGCCGGATAGACCCGGCTCCAGATTCTCCGGAACAGGTCGGCGTCCGCGGTCAGCCCCATCCGGCGCAGCAGCTCAATACTCAGGTAGACCCGCAGATACGGCACCGGATGCGGGCCCCGCGGGTTGTAATGGGTCACGAACTGCGGGCTTCTGCCGATCACGTCGAACAGGGACGAGACCACCGCCGGCCCGCCAAGCAGCAGGCCGGCAAGGTCGGCGAAGGTCTCCCGGTTCCATCGGACCCACACCGCCGCGACCGGAGCCGGTATGCCCTCAGCGCGCAGCCGATGGCCCACCAGCGCCGGAACGGCCCGCGCGAGTCCCAGGTCGTTCTGCAGATTGTGGGACACCTCGTGCAGGATCGCGCCGAGCGTCCACGGGTTCACCAGTCGGTGATAAGGAAGCTGGATGAGCGGGAAGGGGTTGAGATGACGTCCGAGTCGGCGCAGCGGGACCCCTCTCCGGAAGGTCGCCGGAGAGAATCCCGTCCGCATATAGGAGAAGGCCGCGGGAGCGGGAATCGATCGGGCCCGACCGAGACCGAGGTAGGCGTACTGGTAGCAGTCGAGAGCGATCCGGTCACAGCCCAGCAGCCACGTCCCGAACCGTGACTGACGCTGGCCGAAGAGCTCGAAGTAGAAATCCCAGATCTGCTCCGCCCGCCGCGCGGCGTCATGCGCCGCCTCCTTCTGCCGCACGACTCGCCGCAGGTGGTCCCGCGACGGCACGTTCGTCGCCGCCAGGACCATCCGGTCCAGTTCTCGTGCCCGCAGCCGCAACTGCCCGCGCAGCAGATCGACCAGTTCGTTGGCGGCAGCGACCTGCCCTTCGGTCGGCGCCTCCGGCCCGGTGCCGAACTCGGCGCGAGTGAACGGGCGCAGCGCCGCCACATGCCGGCCCGCGTTGTCGGACTGAACCCGGACCCACGTGAGCAACTCTCTGGGCACCGGGCCGATGCCGGGGCGGGGCGCCGGGGAGCGGCGTGCGCCGGCGCGTCGTGCCGCTGGAGTTCCTCGTGTCCCCGGCAAGGTCGGGGCACGGGTTGTCATGTACCCACCGCCTTCTGGAATCGTCGCCTCGCCCGCCAGTGCTGCCGCACCCGGGTATGGCTGCCAGTCGCGCAGGCAGTCCAACCACGGGTGGCCAAGTCCCGGTTCAGATGCGCCGGGGCACCCCGCGGGCACCCGCGGTCGCCCGAGGGATGACCCGGCCACCGCTGAGCGGGACGACCCGGGCAGGAACCAGCCGGCCGCTGGGCGTGCGGGCAACCACTACTCCTGGCGGTGGCCGCCGCACACCGCTCGGCGGGCGACGGAGACCGGCGCCCGCCGCCCTGGTCGCCGCAACCGGACGCGCCACCGTGCGGGTGGCCCGCACGTTGCGAGCGGCGACGTTGGAGATGACCCGCGGATTGGCGAGAACACGACGTGTCTGCTGCGCCATCACCTGACCGGCGATCCGGCGGTTCACCGGGAGGCCAGCGCTGGCCCGCCGGCTCAGTGTTCTGGCGGTGCCGCCCACGATGTGGGGGACAGTGCGGATTACCTGCCGGGTGTCACGCCGCCGGTGGAGGATGCGGGTCAGCGCTGCCATGCCGTGCACAAGATGGGGCAGGAGTTCGAGAAGCGCACGGCGGTCACGAGCTGTCAGCACCTGTATAGTCGCCGCGCCCACGTACGCCTCGGCCTCGGCCTGCGTGTGCGCACGGGTCGCGGCCGCCGCCATCATCTCCGCGACTGCCCGGCTCCTCGCCGGTGTGGCCTCCAGCTCTCCTTCCAGCTCGCCCTCGCTCTCCGCCTCGCTGAGTGCCTGCGCGAGCCGACGGGCCACCAGACCACCGGCGGGTCCGGCGACCGCGGTGCCGACGATCTGAGCCGCATGGGGGGCGAGCCTGCGGGCTATGGGAGCGACTCTGCGCAACGCCCGCCGGATGAACTCCTCGCTCTCGAACTCGCCTTCCCACTCACCCTCGTACTCGTACTCGCCCTCGAGTTCCCACTCGCTCTCGAACTCGCCTTCCCACTCACCCTCGAGCTCGTACTCGCCCTCGAGTTCCCACTCGCTCTCGAACTCGCCTTCCCACTCACCCTCGAGCTCGTACTCGCCCTCGAGTTCCCACTCGCTCTCGAACTCGCCTTCCCACTCACCCTCGAGCTCGTACTCGCCCTCGAGTTCCCACTCGCTCTCGAACTCGCCGGACGCGCCGCCGAGCGTTCCTCTCGCCCCGCGGAAGCGAGACGAAAGGATCGCCTCCTCCTCCGCCTCCAGCTCGCTCTCCCCCTCACCCTCGCCTTCCAGTTCGAGCTCCGCCTCGTACTCGAGCTGCCGCTCACGCGTGCTCATGCAACCTCCCTCGGCTGGTGAAGCAGTCCTGTTGTAGCCCCAGCCGACGGTCGGCGCGTAGTCACTCGAAAGCAGGAAACTCGCTTGTGGTCCCTTTTCGATGGTCGCACGTTCGAGTGATTGCGCGAACGTCGATATCAATTTATTATTGGGCATTTGCACCGACACGCCGCCAGAGGGCGGGGTGACGAAGGGGGCGGTGATCAAATGCCCGGATCGCCTTTCGGCGACCGCACCACGAACCAGGTTCCTCACCAACGAAGTCGCACACCTGTCGAGACGGCACTCCGGCGGCTCCTCGCCGCAGTCGACGAGTCCGGGTGCACGGACCAGAGCACCCTGTTGCTCGACATCACCATCGAAGGCCGCCGCTACCTGCTTACCCGCACACCCAGGAGTCCATTTCCAGAAAACGCGGAGATACTCAGCCCCCGCGAGCAGGAAATCGCGCAGATGGTAGCCAGGGGTTACACAAACAAAGAGATAGCACGCACGTTACAAATCAGCACCTGGACAGTCTCCACTCACCTGCGCAGAACATTCGCCAAGCTGTCCGTCTCGACCCGCGCCGCTATGGTGGCCCAGCTTTTCGACACGTCCCCCGCGCCGGCGCCGACCACCAGGCCCATGGGGACGGTGGTCCTCGGGTCGTCAGCCCCGGGCTTCACACCCGACAGTTTCCGGCAGCCCTGACGCGAGAACACGGCCGCGCCGGCCGACACCGCTGGACGGCGTGGCAGGTACGCCCGGTCTGAGCGGACCACGTGCCGGCGAGCCCGCGGGGTGTTCTCCCCGCGGGCGGGGCACACGGGACCGCAGGCGGCGCGAAAACCGGTGGGCGCCGCGGCGCCGGCAAGGTAATGTCCCGACCCGCGAGCGAGCACGACCAGAATCACGGCGCCTGACCGGCCCGGGCTGGTCAGGTCGCTGGCGGCACGTGATCGAGCAGGTGAGAACACGGGAGAGGGTGGCCATGGCCGCGCGGATTTTGACCACTTCAGATGAGTCGTTCCGTCCTGTCCGCAAGGCCTCTGTCTGAGCCCCGCCACGACCAGCCAGCCAGCCCGGCCGGGTGGTCTCGAGTTCGCCTGGCGGGCTCAGGGAGGCCTCATCCCGAAGGTCTCCACCTTGTCTTCTCGTATTCCGTCATCCTCGCAGAATCCGCCGTTTCCCCGGGATCCCTCCCTACCGCCAACCCTCGCCCCCCGGTCACCCTCCTCCGTCGGCCTCCCGGCGGGCTCGCCAACCGCGGGCCCACCACCCGCAGCCCCGGGCACGCCGCGACCTCTCCTGAGCCGCTACGGCTGGACCGAGGAGGACGAAACCGCGTTCGCGGCCCGTCGCCAGGCGGGTCAGTCACCGGCCCGGGTCGTCCGGCGCGACCGGAGCAGATGCAGCCTGATCAGTGAGCACGGGCCGTGCGAGGCCGAGATCGGCCGGGACGTCGCGGTCGATCCGCTCCTGTCCGCGTGCACCGGCGACTGGGTTGCCCTGGGCGCACCCGACCCGCGGCGACCGGCGACGAATGACCCGGCCAGCACCACAGTGATCCTCGAGGTACTTCCCCGACACAGCGTGCTGGTCCGCGCCACCGTCAGCGGGCGCTCCACCGGCCAGGCTCTCGCCGCGAACATCGATCTGGTGCTGGTCGTCGCGGCGCTCACCGAGCCACCACGAATGGCCCGGCTGGAACGGCTGCTCGCACTGGCCTGGGAGAGTGGTGCCAGACCACTGATCGTCCTGACGAAGGCCGACCTGGCTGCCGCCGGAACGGCCGCCCACGCGGCATGGCTGCCTGCTGCGGCGGCAGCAGCACCCGGCGTCGACGTCCTCACCGTGAGCGCCACGGCCGGACTCGGCATGGACGAACTGCGCGGCGAGCTGGCCGGGCCCGGCCCAGCCGGTCGCTCCGCCGTGCTCGTCGGACCTTCCGGCGTGGGGAAGTCCACCCTCGTCAACGCCCTCGTCGGCACGGACCTGCTCGCCGTCGGGCCCGTACGGGCCAGTGACCGGAAGGGCCGGCACACCACCGTCCGCCGGGAGCTGATCGCCCTGCCCGCCGGCGGAGTGCTGATCGATACTCCCGGCATCCGCGGTGTCGGGCTCTGGGGGGCCGGTGATGGCATCGACTCGACCTTCGCCGAGATCACCGAGCTTGCGTCCGGCTGCCGGTTCACCGACTGCGAGCACAGCTCCGAACCCGGATGCGCGGTGCTCGCCGCGGTCGAAGACGGCTCCCTGCCCAGTCGAAGGCTGGCGAGCTACCGAAAGCTCCAGCGGGAAAGCACCTGGATCCAGGCCCGTCACGACGCCCGGCTCGCCGCCGAGGAACGGGCGCGGTGGAAGAGCACCCACAAGGAGATGCGTCGGCTGTACGCCGACCGTGAACGTCAGGGCCGGTATCGATGAGCCGGACCTGACGGTGCAGCAGCCGAGCCCCCGGGGCGGCAGGGCTGGCTGAGCCACCGCGCCGTCCCGGGGCTGGCCCCGGGACGGCGCGGTGAGACAACCGCCCGTGTCAGGACGAGGAGGGTGCGGACTCCGCCAGGAGGCTTTCGAGCTGGCTGCCGGCGATCCGCTTGAACAGTCGCCGGCTGCGGGTGCGGTCGAGCATCGCGACCTCGAGGTTGGCGGCCGTCAGGGTGCGCTCGCCGTTCTGTGCCGTTCCCGGAGGGGCACCGGCAGTCAGCGCGGACACGGCGACCCTCAGCGCAGTGGCGAGCGGCTGGCCCTCGGTGTGGTGCTCGCGCAGCGAGGTCATCACCTGCTCGGACTGCCCACCGATCGCGATGAAGCCACGCTCGTCCGCGATCGAGCCGTCGTAGGTCAGCCGGTAGATCTGGTCCGCCGCGGCGGTCTCCCCCACCTCGGCGACGACGATCTCGACCTCGTAGGGCTTGATGCTCTCGGTGAAGATCGCGCCCAGCGTCTGCGCGTAGGCGTTCGCGAGTGCCCGGCTGGTGACGTCGCGGCGGTCGTACATGTAGCCCCGCGTGTCCATGATCCGGATACCCGCGGTGCGGAGGTTCTCGAACTCGTTGTACTTGCCGACCGCGGCGAAACCGATGCGGTCGTAGATCTCGCTGATCTTGTGCAGGGTCGAGGACGGGTTCTCCGCGACGAAGAGGATCCCGTCCACATAGGTCAGGACGACCACGCTCCGGCCGCGGGCGATGCCCTTGCGCGCGTACTCGGACTTGTCCCGGACCTGCTGTTCGGGACTCGCGTAACCGAACGGCATGGTCACGTCAGCCTCCTGGGTTCTGCGCGCGGGCGTCGATGAGCGACTCGACCACCGGGCCGACCTCGTCATCGGTGAGGCGGCGGTAGCCGTCGGCGGTCACCGAGGCGACGATCGGGTACAGCTTGCGGATCAGGTCGGGCCCACCGGTCGCCGAGTCGTCGTCGGCGGCGTCGTAGAGAGCCTCGATGCTGATGCGGACCGCGTCGTCGGCGCTGAGGTCCGGGCGGAAGCGCTTCTTGAGCGAGCCGCGGGCGAAGACCGAACCCGACCCGATCGACTCGTAGGTGCGCTCCTCGGACTTCGCCGCGGCGACGTCGTAGGAGAAGATCCGCCCCTGGCCGGTCTCGGTGTCGAAGCCGGCGAACAGCGGGATGACCGCGAGGCCCTGCATCGCCATGGGAAGGTTGCCCTTGACCATGAACGCGAGCCGGTTCGCCTTCGCGTCCAGGCTCAGCGTGGAGCCCTCGATCTTCTCGTAGTGCTCCAGCTCCACCTGGAACAGGCGGATCAGCTCGGCGCCCACGCCGGCGGTGCCGGCATACCCCACGCAGGAGAACTCGTCCGCGTGGTGAACCTTCTCGACATCCCGCTGGGCGATCATGTGCCCCTGTGTGGCACGGCGGTCGCCGGCCATGATCACACCACCGGGAAAGGTCACGGCCACGATGGTGGTGCCGTGAGCCGCGTCGGTCACCGGAGCGGGCAACGGGCCGCGGGCGCCCGGAAGCAGTTCCGGCGCCGCAACGGACAGGAAATCGGTGAACGACGACGTTCCCGGCGTCATGAACACAGCCGGTAGACGCCCGACTCCCGATGGATCAGGCACGCATCCCCCTTCAGATAGTCGATCATTCCCCCCGGCAGCGTCGGATGGCCCCCTGGCCCAGCCCGCCGCCGGTGACGCACAACATGCCACGTGAGGTCGCGTGACGGGCGGCCGCAGTGGCAGTGGCCCCGCTCCGTCCCACCAGGGCCACACCGCGACCGGGCACTCGACCCGGCCCGATCCGACCCTCCATCGGGACCAACCGGACAGTGGGCCAACGCAGGGCGGGAGCAGCACCAGGGCAGGAGCAGCACCGGCCAGAGCAACTCAGGTCAGAGCAGCTCAGGTCAGAGCGCCGCAGCCCTCCGCGGGCCGGTCAGCCGGGCACGGCGAGTGCCCGACCTGACCGCCCGCGGGGACGACAGACCCTACTGGCCGCCCTTCTGGACGTATCCCTTCACGAACTCCTCGGCGTTCTCCTCAAGAACGTCGTCGATTTCGTCGAGCAGGGAGTCGACGTCCTCGGAGAGCTTCTCGTGCCTTTCCTTGAGGTCCGAGGCAGCGGATTCCTCGACCTGGGCCTCGCCACTCTCGTCGGTGCGGCGGCTGGTGTGCTGCTGCCCGCCACCGCTGTCCCTCTGGGCCATGGGAGCCTCCTTCGATCGCCTGGGGCGACACTATCCCGCTCCACCGACAACTTCCGATGGACCGGTGCGTGCTCCACTCCATCACGAACCTGCGACGACGTCGCCTCGTCCGCCGAGGGCGCAAAAACTCCGACCACCCATGGCACCGTCCGCCATCCCCGGATGAACCGCCGCCTCGCGGTGCGGGCCTGCGGAGACACGCCCACCAGAACGATTGGGTGTCAGTTCCCCGACAGAGCGTCCACCAGGTCGGAAGCGGTACGGCAACGGTCGAGCAACGCGCCCACATGGGCCTTGGTGCCGCGCAGCGGTTCCAGGGTCGGCACACGCTGCAGCGATTCCCGGCCGATGTCGAAGATGACCGAATCCCAGGACGCGGCAGCCACCTGCTGCGGGTACTGCGCCAGGCAGCGGCCGCGGAAGAACGCCCTGGTGTCCTCGGGAGGCTCCGTCATCGCGCTGGTGACCTCATCCTCGCCGAGCAGCAGGTTGAAGCGCCCACGCTCCACCAGGCGGTTGTAGAGGCCCTTCTCCGGCCGGACGTCGTGGTACTGCAGGTCGACGAGCTGCAGCCGGGGCGAGTCCCAGCCGAGCGTGTCGCGCGAGCGGTAGCCCTCCAGGATCGACAGCTTCGCCACCCAGTCCAGCTCCCGTGAGCAGGACATCGGGTCGACCTCCAGGCGAGCGAGCACCGACTCCCAGCGCGAGAGCACATCGGCCGTCTGGGCGTCGACGTCCGCCCCCTGCCGGTCCTCGACGAACTTGCGGGCCTGCTCGAAGTACTCCATCTGCAGCTGGACCGCGGTCATCCGCCGCCCGTCGCGCAGCGTCAGCAGGTGCCGCAGCGACGGGTCGTGGGAGATGGCCCGCAGGGTCGCGACCGGCGCGTCCACCGACAGGTCGACCTCCAGCCAGCCCTCCTCGATCATGGCGAGCACCAGCGAGGTCGTACCCACCTTGAGGTAGGTGGAGATCTCGCTCATGTTGGCGTCACCGATGATCACATGCAGGCGCCGGTACTTCTCGGGGTCGGCGTGCGGCTCGTCGCGCGTGTTGATGATGGGGCGCTTGAGCGTGGTCTCCAGGCCGACCTCGACCTCGAAGAAGTCCGCGCGCTGGCTGATCTGGAAGCCCGCCTCGCGCCCGTCCGCGCCGATCCCCACCCGGCCCGCGCCACAGACGACCTGCCGGGAGACGAAGAACGGGGTCAGATGCCGCACGATCTCACCGAAGGGGGTGGACCGGGCCATCAGGTAGTTCTCGTGGCAGCCGTACGAGACACCCTTGTTGTCGGTGTTGTTCTTGTACAGGTGGACCGGCATCGTGCCGGGAACCGCGAGGGCACGGCGGGCCGCCTCGGCCATCACCCGCTCGCCGGCCTTGTCCCACAGGACGATGTCGCGTGGGTTCGTCACCTCGGGCGTCGAGAACTCCGGGTGGGCGTGGTCGACGTACAGCCGGGCGCCGTTCGTCAGGATGACGTTCGCCAACCCGAGGTCATCCTCGTTCGCGGGTGCGCTCGGATCGACCGCGGGCTCCCTGGGCAGCTCGAAGCCGCGGGCGTCGCGCAGCGGGGACTCCTCCTCGAAGTCCCACCTGGCACGACTGCCCCCGGTCGCGGCTCTGTTGGCGTACGAGTTCACCACCAACGACGAGGCCAGCATCTGGTTTGTGTTGGGTTGACCGGGCACGGACACGCCGTATTCGGTCTCGATCCCCATGATCCGGCGCACGCTCACCATGCAAGCGTAGGTGCTGAGGAGCCACCTGGGCGGCCGGACGGCGCCCTTGGTCGTTCCGAACCGTCCGCCCGGAAGGTCCCCGGCCACGGAAATGTGGTCTTTGCGGGTTCCGGAACGAAGAACAGCAGCATGAATTTTCATGATCGTTTCCGGTTGCGGTCGCACGTCAACACCGTTGACTATCTTGAATTCGCGAGGGCGCCGGACCCGACAGACCGTCACAGCGGGACAACAAGCGCTCGTCACGGCACAGACGCCGGCCGCACGAATCGTCAGCCGGCTCCGGGAGCATGTAGGCAGAGCCCCGAGCTTCGGGCCGCCATTGCCGCCACCACCCCCGAGCAAGGGTCGCCAGGCCGCTGCGCTGGCCTCCACGGATGCAGGGAGAACCGGCCCGGGTCGCCTGCCGAGAGCAAGACCTGAGGATTCTGGTCACTGGGATGACCGCGATCCTCAGATCTTCCGAACCGCGACGTCGGACTACCGTTGCCGCCGAGCAAGACCTGAGGATCGGGGTCGTCAGAACGACCAGGATCCTCAGATCTTCCGGAGCGCGGCTACGAGCGGGGGCGTCCGCTCTTCCGAGCCGACCGACCCGCGACTCACGCCAGATCTTCGGGTCAGAAGTGAGGATCTTGGCTGCTGCAGCAACCGAAATCCGCGCTTCTTGCGGACCATCAAGCGACTCGATGCCCCGCTTGCCCCATTGGCGCGAACTGCTGGTGTGGCGGCACGGGATGTCCAGTGCGCCGCCACGCAGGCGGGTTGCACCAAAGCGGCGGCGGCCGCCTCGCCTTGCGAGACGGCCGCCGCGCGTGCCCTACCGGTGCGGACCCGCCACCGGCCCCCGCACCCACCTGCTCATCCGACCTACAGGTACTGGCCGGTGTTCGCCACGGTGTCGATGGAGCGCCCGGCCTCGGTGCCCTTCGTCCCGGTGACGAGCGTGCGGATGTAGACGATCCGCTCGCCCTTCTTGCCGGAGATCCGGGCCCAGTCGTCCGGGTTCGTGGTGTTGGGCAGGTCCTCGTTCTCCTTGAACTCGTCCAGGCACGCCGACAGCAGGTGCTGCATGCGCAGGCCCCGGACGTTGCTCTCGATGAGGTCCTTCACCGCCATCTTCTTCGCCCGAGCGACGATGTTCTCGATCATGGCACCCGAGTTGAAGTCCTTGAAGTACAGGACCTCCTTGTCACCGTTGGCGTAGGTGACCTCGAGGAACCGGTTCTCCTCGCTCTCGGCGTACATCCGCTCGACGACCCGCTGGATCATGCCCTGGCAGGTCGCCTCGCGATTGCCTCCGTGCTCGGCGAGATCGTCGGCGTGCAGCGGGAGCTCGGGCAGGACGTACTTGGCGAAGATGTCCTTGGCCGCCTCGGCGTCGGGGCGCTCCACCTTGATCTTCACGTCCAGCCGGCCCGGCCGCAGGATCGCCGGGTCGATCATGTCCTCCCGGTTGGACGCGCCGATCACGATCACGTTCTCCAGCTGCTCGACGCCGTCGATCTCGCTGAGCAGCTGCGGAACGATCGTGTTCTCCACGTCCGAGGAGACACCCGAGCCACGGGTCCGGAAGATCGAGTCCATCTCGTCGAAGAACACGATCACCGGCATGCCCTCGGACGCCTTCTCACGCGCCCGCTGGAACACCAGCCGGATCTGCCGCTCGGTCTCACCGACGTACTTGTTGAGCAGCTCCGGACCCTTGATGTTGAGGAAGAAGGCCCGGCCGGAACCCTGGCCTGTCTGTGCCTCGACCTTCTTGGCCAGGGAGTTCGCCACCGCCTTGGCGATCAGCGTCTTGCCGCAGCCGGGCGGGCCGTAGAGCAGCACACCCTTCGGCGGCTTGAGCTGATGCTCCAGGAACAGGTCCTTGTAGAGGAACGGCAGCTCGACGGCGTCGCGGATCGACTCGATCTGACCCTTGAGCCCACCGATCTGCTCGTACCCGATGTCGGGCACCTCTTCCAGGACGAGCTCCTCGACCTCGGACTTCGGGATCCGCTCGAAGGCGAATCCCGACCGGGGCTCGATGAGGAGCGAGTCGCCCGCTCGGATCGGCCCGTCCAGGAGGGGCTGGGCCAGCATGACGACCCGTTCCTCGTCGGTATGGCCGATCACCAGAGCCCGGTCACCGCTCTCGAGGACCTCCTTGAGCAGGACGATCTCGCCCTGCCGCTCGAACGCGCGGATCTCCACGACGTTGAGCGCCTCGTTGAGCATGACCTCCTGACCGGGCTGCAGGAGTTTCACGTCGACGTTCGGCGACACCGTCACGCGGAGCTTTCGGCCCTGCGTGAACACGTCGACCGTGCCGTCGTCGTATCCATGGACGAAGACGCCGTACCCGCTCGGCGGTTGCGCGAGCCGGTCGACCTCCTCCTTCAGCGAGATGATCTGGTCACGTGCCTCCCGAAGGGTCGCGACAAGCCTGTCGTTCTGCCCGGTGGCGGTCTGTAGCTCCGCCTGTATCTGGGCAAGCCGCTCCTCCAGGACACGTACCTGTCGAGGCGATTCAGACAGCCTTCGCCGCAGCATGGCCACTTCTTCCTCCAGGAAGGTGACCTGAGTCGTGAGTTCGTGTACTTCCTTCTCGGACACCGACCGTTGCGAATCGGCGTCACCAGGACGACCCGTGCTCCCACCGGAGCCAGAGCCCGAACGGGGACCGGACACCGCGCCTCCACCTCCCCCGTGCCGACCGGGACGCAACCAACACTACCGTTGTCACAGCCGCTGGCAGGCCTGTCGCACGAGTACGACGCGGCTTTGCCGTAAACAGCGGGTTACGGTGCCATGGTGACAGAAGATCGGAGCTCTGTGGCAACACCAGTGAACCCGGGCGATTCGCCCGACCTCTCGCCCGACCTCCGGGTCCGCATCGACCAGGACTCCTGCACCGGCGACGGTCTGTGCGTCCAGTATGCACCCTCCGTGTTCGAGTTCGACATCGACGGCCTCGCCTACGTGAAGAACGCCGACGGCGAGCTGCAGAGCGAGCCCGGCACCCACGTGGTCGTGCCGCTGCCGCTGCTCACCGAGGTCCGTGACGCCGCCGAGCAGTGCCCTGGCTTCTGCATCTACCTCGAACACGCGGACGGCACCCTGGAGGCCGGCGGCCCACAGGAGGAGCCGGCGGAGCAGGCCCGTGCGGACGCCGGATGACAGCGCTTACCCCCGCAGACCTCTCCGCCCACCCCGCCGCCTAAACCGGCGGCCACGGCACCCGAGCAGCACCGGCCGCATCCCCCGCCCACCTGGCCTCTCCGGCGGGTCTGAACGAATCGGGTCATCCGGCTGCACGCCCATGGCACGGATCACGCCCATGGCTCGGATCTACGCCTGCGACTGCGTCCCGTCCGGCTGGCCCGCCTCGTCCGAATGGTCCGCCTGGCCCACCTCGTCCGGCTGATCCAGCCCGACCGCCCGATCCGGCTCGCCCGAGGGCACCGCCAGCCCGGGAGGCACCGCGGCGCCCGTGGGGCCCGGGAGGCTCGAAGGATCCACCAGGCTCGAGGGGTCCGCCAGACCTGACGGGTTGCCCTGGTCCAGCTGCCCGGCCGGGTAGGAGCCCTTGGCGGGCCGGCGACGCCGTGGCGGGGCGGTGACGCCGTCCGCCAGCTTCCGGGCCGTCACCAGGAAACCGGTGTGGCCGACCATGCGGTGGCCCGGCCGCACCGCCAGCCCCTCGACGTGCCAGTCGCGCATCATCGTCTCCCAGGCCGCCGGCTCGGCGAAGCCACCGTGCTCCCGCAGCGTCTCGACCGTGCGGGAGAGCTGGGTGGTCGTCGCGACGTAGGCGCACAGCACCCCGCCGGGGATGAGCGCGGCGGCCGCGACACCCACGACCTCCCAGGGGGCGAGCATGTCCAGAATCACCCTGTCCATACCCTTTTCGGACGTCTCGCCCAGATCGCCGACGTGCAGCGTGTGCGCTGGATGTGGTCCGCCGAAGAACGCCTCCACGTTCTTGCGTGCCACCTCCGCGAAGTCGGCCCGGCGCTCGTAGGAGACCAGACGACCCGCGTCGCCCACCGCGCGCAACAGGGCGCACGACAGCGCCCCCGACCCGGCACCCGCCTCGAGGACCCGCGCCCCCGGGAACACGTCCGCGTACATGACGATCGCCGCCGCGTCCTTCGGGTACACGACGGTCGCGCCGCGCGGCATCGACAGGACGAAGTCGGCCAGCAGCGGCCGCAGCGCGAGGTAGTCGGTTCCACCGGTGCTGTGCACCACGATGCCCTCCGGCTGCCCGAGGAGGTCGTCGTGCGGGATCGCGCCGCGATGGGTGTGGAACTGCTTGCCGGGCTCCAGCACGACCGTGTGCCGCCGGCCCTTCGGGTCGGTGAGCTGGACACGGTCGCCCTTGGTGAAGACCCCGCGGCGATGCGCGGCACCGGTCGGGGCTCGACCGGCCGCGATCTCTCCCAGGTCGGGCGGGATCTCCCCGCTCACGGGCAGGAGCTCGACCGGCTCCTGTGCCGTGCCTGGGCGATGCGTCGGCTCGTTCTCACGGTGCTCGCTCGCCGCCGGCTCCGGATGGGCGCCGGACGCGACCGCGTGCGGCGGGGTCGGGTCAGTACTGATCTCGATGTCCTCTCGGCGCGTGCCCGCGGTCAGCCCACGGCCACCACACGCCCTGCTTTTCGAAACGTCACCGAGAAGAGACCATACGGGCCGCGGCCGCGGGGTCGATCCTGGCCACGAGGTCGACCATCGCCAGCACACCGACCGGCCGGCCGTGCTGGACGACGAGGTACTCCGGAGCGGGAACGCGCTGCACCGCGGACAGCAGCGCCTCGCCCTCGAGCTCGGCCTGCAGGGTCATCCCCGGGCCGATGGTCCGGCTCACCTCGTCGACGGTCGTCCACGGCCGGCGGTGCTGCGGCATCGCATCCACCGACAGACCATTCATGATCTTGACCGGCATGCCGCCCCGGTCGATGACGGCGACGGCCGTCGCGCCGACCTCCTGCGCCCGCCGAAGCGCCTCGCCGAGCGGTACCGCGCCCTCTACGGGCAGCGTGCGCCGGGCCAGCCGCCCCGCGGACAGGCCCGGAAGCCGCTCCCGCACCTTCGTGAGCCGCAGCGACTGGTAGGCCCCGAAGCCCAGGAAACCGGCCAGGAGGTACGCGTAGAAGGCGCCGAACCCGTCCGAGCTGGTCAGCGTGCCCCACACCACCAGCGCCCCGGCGACGACGAAGCCACCGTAGGCCCCGGCCCGCTGGCCGCGCAGCCTGTCGTGCCCGATCGCCCACACCGCGGCGACCACCACGCGACCGCCGTCGAGCGGGAGGCCGGGTGCCAGGTTGAACACGAACAGCGTCAGGTTCGTGAAGCCCAGGTAGAACAGCACCGTTCCGATGCTTCCGTCGTCCGGGACGGCCAGCAGCCCCAGCCAGCAGAGGCCGGCGAGGACGCCGTTGACGGCCGGGCCGACGAAGGCGATCAGGAACTCGCGACCAGCCGACGGTGGCTCGGGCTCGAACTCGGTGAAGCCCGCGAACCCGTGAATCGTCACCGACCGGACCCTCAGCCCGAAGCCCTGCGCGGTCAGCGCATGCCCGATCTCGTGCGCGAGCAGCGACAGGACGAAACCCACGGACACGATGACGGACAGCGCGAGCACGTGCTCGTCGGTCGCGGACGGCAGCCGGTTCCCGATCGTGCCGACCAGCAGCGAGGCGACCAGTGCCGCGAAGACCAGTGCCATCGGCGACACGAAGATCGGGACGCCGTGCACCGCGCCGACCCGCAGCCCCTGCGGACGCTCGGCCGGGCGCCGCTCGGGCGGCTCGGTCGCCCCCGATGCTCTGCGCTGCCCCGGACCGGGCTGACCCTCCATAGGTGTAGATGCTACGGACCAACCGGCGCTCTGTCCGGTCCGGATGACGCCCCTCCTCCCACAGATGCCCGGTTGCTCCCGGTGGGCTGCGTCACGCCCGGTTCGCGGGCAGGGC
Source organism: Parafrankia irregularis (assembly GCF_001536285.1). Taxonomy (NCBI): domain Bacteria; kingdom Bacillati; phylum Actinomycetota; class Actinomycetes; order Frankiales; family Frankiaceae; genus Parafrankia; species Parafrankia irregularis. The sequence goes on from NZ_FAOZ01000018.1 coordinate 91,463, forward strand.
TGGCGCCACGGTCGTTCGGGACACCGCGACCGGCACCGGCACGAGCCGGGACCGATCGTGTCGGTGGGGCGTTCTAGGGTCGGACCCATGAGCACAGGACCGGCCTCCGCCCCACCTGTTCCGACTGCCGACGCACCGGCTACCGATGCCCAGGCGGCGGAGGTCACGGCGGCCGAGGACACGGCGGCGGCGAGGCCGGTGTCCGGCACGCCGGGTGCCGCCGGCCGGGGCGCCGAGGGTCGTTCTCCCGGGCAGCTCGGAGGGCAGCTCGGAGGGCAGCCCGGCCGGGCCGGGGATCCGCCGGTTCCGTCGGTTCCCTCGCAGGGCCCTCGTCCGGTGGCCTCGCTGTCGCCTTCTCGGGCCGCCGACTTCGTCAACTGCCCGCTGCGCTACCGCTTCCGGGTGATCGACCGGATCCCCGAACCGCCGAGTGAGGCGGCGACCCGTGGCACGGTGGTGCACGGGGTGCTCGAGCGGCTGTTCGATCTCCCCGCCCGCGAGCGCACCCAGCCGGCGGCGGCGGGCCTGGTCGAGCCGGTCTGGGCGGACCTGCTGGCGAGGGACGCGTCGCTGGGCGGTCTGTTCACCGATCCCACCGCGCTGGCGGCCTGGCTGGACAGCGCCCGCGACCTTCTCACCGGCTACTTCACCCTGGAGGACCCTCGCCGGCTCGCGCCGGCGGCGCGCGAGCTGTACGTCGAGCACGTTCTCGGGTCCGGCCTGCGGCTGCGCGGCTACGTCGACCGCCTGGACGAGGCGCAGACACCGCAGGGCACCGCGCTGCGCGTCATCGACTACAAGACGGGACGGTCTCCCGGCCCGGCGTTCGAGGGCGCGGCGATGTTCCAGATGCGCTTCTACGCCCTGGTCCTGTGGCGTTCCCGTGGTGTTCTGCCGCGGGAGCTGCGGCTGTACTACCTGGGCGACCGCACCTGGCTGCGGGCCGCTCCGGACGAGGACGAACTGCGGGCGACCGAACGCCGCATCGAGGCGCTGTGGGCGGCCATCGCGCGCGCCCACCGCACGGGCGACTGGCGGGCGACCCCGGGCCGGCTGTGCGACTGGTGCGACCACAAGGTGCGCTGCCCGGCCTTCGGCGGGACGCCTCCGCCGCTGCCGGAAAGCGTGGCCGAGGTGCCGGTCGACGACGGCGCGCCCGCGGTGTGTGAGGCCGATGGCTGACCGGTCGGCGGCGCCGCCGGGAGCGGTCCACACCCGCAGTGTGGTCACCGGGCGTGACCGGTGGGAGCATGTCCGGAATATCCGGCAGTACGGCCCAAGGCCGGGCCGGTTACCGTCAGCTGCGAACATGTCAGGCGGAAAGATGTTGATCTTACCTTCCGCGTTGTTCGTTCGGAGCCCCCGGACCGGAGGCGCCGCACGGGCAGCACCCGCCGGCCGGTGACGTAGTACGCGACTTGGAGGAACGCAATGGCCCGACGCCCCGCATCGGACCACCCGCCTGCCCGCCGTGGCTCCGGCCGCCGGCAGGGCTCAGCCGCGCGCGCCTCCAGGCTCACCAAGGTCTACGGCTCGGGCCCCACCGCGGTGACCGCTCTGCGCGGTATCGACCTGACCTTCCCCTACGGCAGATTCACCGCGATCATGGGCCCGTCCGGCTCGGGCAAGTCGACCCTGATGCACTGCCTCGCCGGCCTGGACCCGGTCACCTCCGGGCGGGTCTTCATCGGGGACATCGATCTCTCCCGCCTGGGCGACCGGCAGCTCACCCAGCTTCGCCGGGACCGGATCGGCTTCATCTTCCAGCAGTTCAACCTGCTGCCCACGCTCACCGCGGCCGAGAACATCACCCTGCCGCTGGACATCGCGGGCCGCCGGCCCGACAAGAAGTGGATGCGGATGGTCGTCGAGGCCGTCGGTCTGGAGAAGCGGCTCGGCCACCGCCCACCGGAGCTTTCCGGAGGGCAGCAGCAGCGGGTCGCCTGCGCCCGCGCGCTCGTCACCCGGCCGGAGATCATCTTCGCCGACGAGCCGACCGGCAACCTCGACTCGCAGTCCGGTGCGGAGGTCCTGTCGTTCCTGCGCGACTCGGTGCGTGAGCTGGGCCAGACCGTGGTCATGGTCACCCACGACCCGACGGCCGCCTCGTACTCCGACGAGGTGATCTTCCTCGCGGACGGTCGTCTGGTCGACGCGATGGCCGAACCGACCCCGGACGCCGTCCTCGACCGGATGAAGAACCTGGACGCGCTCGCCCGCGGAGGTGCCGGCACCCACCCGGACACCGAGTTCGACGACGGGCCGTTCGACGGCGGGCCGCCTCGGCCGCGGTCCGCGCGCACCCAGCGGACCCCCGTCGACGCCGACCACGGTGACTACGACGCCCCGGATGACGAGTACCCCGGCGATCTGACGCCCGGCTACGGCGCGGCCGGTCACAGCAGGTCCGACTACAGCGCGTCCGACTACAGCGGGTCCGACCGTGGCCCCGCCGATCGCGGCCTGTCCGGCTACGCGGCGCCGGGCCCCACGGACACGGCTCCCGTCGACTTCGGCCGCCCGGACCCGCGCGGGGGTCGCCCCGATGGGCCGGCGATCGGCCGGCCCCAGCCGGGTGGGTGGTCCTGAGGGATGCTGCGCGCGACGCTGCGGAGCCTGCTGGCCCGCAAGGTCCGGTTGATGCTGTCCGTGCTCGCGGTGGTCGTGGGCGTCAGCTTCGTCACCGGCACGCTGGTCCTGACCGACACCCTGAACCGCACCTTCGACACCCTCTTCACCGACATCAACAAGAACGTCAGCGTCTCGGTCCGCGCTGTCAACGCGGTGGGCAACCAGGACATGAACAGCCGGCGCCCGGTGGACGCCTCGCTGGTGCCGACCCTGGCCAAGGTCGACGGGGTCGCGGCCGCGAACGGCGTGGTCCGCGGGACGGCGACGCTGATCAACCCCGCGACGGGCGATCCGTTCTCGAGCGGCGGAGCGCCGGGCATCGGGGTGAACTGGAGCGGCGACTCCCCGACCAGCGCCGAGACGATCGCCGACGGTCACGCCCCGACCGGCCAGGAGATCGCCGTCGACAAGGCGACCGCCGACAAGTACCACCTCACCCTCGGGCAGAAGCTCTCCGTACAGACCGCCGCGAACCCGGAGGAGTTCACCCTCGCCGGCACGTTCCGCATCGGTGGCGAGGACAGCATGGGCGGCGCCATCGTCACCGTGTTCGACACGGCCACAGCGCAGCGCCTGATGCTCGCCCCTGACAGGTTCACCTCGATCAACCTCGCGGCGGCCGACGGGTTGACCCAGGAGCAGCTGCGGCAGCGGGTCGCCGCGGTGCTCCCCGCCGGCATCGAGGCGATCACCGGTACGGCCCTCGCCGAGGAGAGCGCGAGCGCCGTGCAGGACGCCATCGGAGGCTTCTCCACATTCCTGCTCGTCTTCGCCGGCATCGCGATGTTCGTCGGCGCGTTCATCATCTTCAACACCTTCACGATGCTGGTCGCGCAACGCGTCCGTGAGCTGGCGCTGCTGCGCGCGATCGGTGCCAGCCGCGGCCAGGTCCAGCTCTCCGTCCAGCTCGAGGCGCTGATCGTCGGCTTCATCGGCGCGACCGTGGGGCTTGCGCTCGGAGCGCTGCTCGCGGTGGGGCTGCGGGCGGCCGTCGGGGCGTTCGGGGTGTCGCTGCCATCGAGCAGCCTGGTGTTCCAGGCCCGGACGATCCTCGTCGCCTACCTCATCGGGCTGCTGGTCACCAGCGCCGCCGCGTTCGTGCCCGCCCGCAAGGCGGCCACGGTGCCTCCGGTGGCCGCGATGCGCGAGACCTACGTGCTGCCCACCAGGTCGCTGCGCACCCGGGCGATCGCCGGCGGTGTCCTGACCGGGCTCGGCGCCATCATGGTCGTGGCCGGGCTGACCACGGGCGAGTCCGCGAACGCGACCGTCGTCGGGGCCGGCGCCGCCTTCGTCTTCCTCGGCATCACCACGCTCTCCCCTCTGCTCGCCCCGCCGGTGACGCGGATCGTGGGCATGCCGCTGCGTGCGCTGTTCGGGACCAGCGGCCGGATCGGGCAGGAGAACGCGATCCGCAACCCGCGGCGCACCGCGTCCACCGCGTCGGCGCTGATGATCGGCCTCGCGCTGGTGAGCGCGTTCGCCGTCCTCGGGCAGTCCATCAAGGAGTCGGTGCGGGAGACGGTGTCGAGCAGCCTCGGCGCCGACTTCTACGTGTTCGGGGAGAACTACGCCAGTTTCAGTCCGGAGGTCGCCAAGGGCCTGAAGGACCTGCCCGGCGTGGCCACCTCCAGCGGCGTGCGCAGCACCGCGATCAAGCTGGGGTCGAAGACGTCGTCCGTCACCGCCGGCGATCCCGCGGGCCTGCGCCAGCTACTGGCGATCAAGCAGGTCGACGGCGACCTCAGCGCACTCGGGGACGGTTCGGTTCTCATGGACGAGAAGATCGCCCAGGAGCAGGGCCTGCGGGTCGGCGCGCCGGTACCGGTCACGTTCCCCGACGGCACCACGAACCTGACCCTGGTCGGAACCTACGAGGAGAGCACGATCGCCGGTCCGGTCCTCATCACCACCGGCGACTACGAGAAGCACTCCGGCAACAACCTGGATCTGTTCGTGATGGTCCAGAGGGCCGACGACGCCGACCCGGCCGCGGTGCGGGCCGAGATCGACAAGGTAGTCAAGCCGTACGCCAACCTGAAGGTCAACGACCAGAGCGAGTTCGTGGCCGAGCAGGAGAAACAGGTCGACCAGCTGCTCGGGTTCGTGTACGTCCTGCTGGCCCTGGCCGTGGTCATCGCACTGTTCGGCATCGTGAACACCCTCGCGTTGTCGGTGATCGAACGCACTCGCGAGATCGGCATGCTGCGCGCGATCGGGATGACCCGGCCGCAGATGCGGCTGATGGTGATCGTCGAGTCCGTGATCATCGCGATCTTCGGCGCGGTGCTCGGCGTGGTCGTCGGCAGCTTCTTCGGCTGGGCGCTCACCGGAGCCCTGGAGAGCCAGGGCGTGAGCACCTTCGCCTATCCCGTCGGCACCATCATCGCCGTGATGATCGTCGGGGCGCTGCTGGGCGTGCTCGCCGCGGTCTTCCCCGCCCGCCGCGCTGCCCGGATGGACATCCTGCGCGCGATCGCCTCGACCTGAACGGGTGATCGCCATGACCGTGGTGAGGCCGTCAGGCGTAGTTCAGGCCGGTACGCCGGTACGACGTCACCTGACGTCGGTACGACGTCACCTGACGTCGGTGCGCGGTCAGGTGACGTCGGTGCGCGGTCAGGTCGCGTCGGAGCGCCGGACGAGGCCGGCGAGCAGCGCCAGGTCGACCTCGTGCAGGTTGGCGACCCGGGCCTGGACGGGCGGGAGGTCCTGGCCGGCCGGGATCGGCATCGACGGCACGAGGACCGTCACGCAGCCGGCGGCGACACCGGCGGCCGCGCCGGTGAGGCTGTCCTCCAGCACGACGCAGGCGGCGGGGTCGACGCCGAGCAGCCGGGTGGCGGCCAGGTACGGGTCGGGGTGCGGCTTGCGCCGCTCGACCTCGTCGCCGGCGACGGTCACGGTGAAGTGCCGCGCGCCGAGCAGGGCGACCACCGGGTCCACCAGGGACCGGAACGAGGAGGAGACCAGCGCGGTCGGCACGCCCGCGGCGGTGAGGACACCCAGCAGCTCCGGCGCGCCCGGCTGGGGGATGATCGCCCCCGGCTCCCGGAAGAGCTCGGCCGACCGGCGCAGCAGGAACTCGGCGGTCGCGGGTTCCTCCGCAGCCGGGGCTCCCAGCATCTCCAGCATGATCGGGACGGCGGTGTCGATACCGTGCCCGATCATGGCCTGCTTCATCTCGGGGGTGAACTCCCGGCCCAGGCGCGCGGCCGCCTCATGCTCCGCGATCGTCCACAACGGCTCGGTGTCGACCAGCAGACCGTCCATGTCGAGCAGAACCGCCGCCGGCAAATCACTCACAGGATGTCGTCCTCCGAAAGGTCCGCGGCCGCTTGGGACGCTTCCGGAAGGGTACCGGGACCGGGTCGAAAGGCCGCCCGCGGGCCACCGGGGAGCCCCGCGGTGACCCGTCGTCACCCAGGTGGCGCCTGTGCGGCATACCCTCTCCGACGGGACATGACGTTGTGGAACACCCGGGGCCGGTGACGGCCCCCGGGCCGGGGTTGTTCGGCGCCCTTGAGGCGGAGGTTGCGATCACGCGGCAGACTGGACGACAGACGTTCTCGCGCTCGGCGAGGACGTACCGTTGCCCTGTTACGGGGACTGGGGGCCGCCAGGTGGCGGCAGGAGGTGGTAGGTGATCGAGTTCTCCGGCGTCGGCCAGCTACGGTCGCCGGTGGTCGTGGCCGCCTTCGAGGGCTGGAACGACGCCGCCGACGCATCGTCGGCTGCCGTTGAGCACCTGGAGAACGTCTTCGGCGCTCGGGTCATCGGTGCGATCGACCCCGACGACTACTACGACTTCCAGGTGAACCGGCCGACGGTGAGCGGCACCGACGGCGCCTCACGCAAGATCGCCTGGCCGACGACCCGGCTGTCGGTCGCCCGGCCGGCGAAGTCGGACTCCGACCTCGTGCTGGTGCGTGGGCTCGAGCCGAACATGCGCTGGCGGGGGTTCACCGACGAGCTGATCGAGGCGGTCCACGCGCTGGGCAGCGACATGGTCATCACGTTGGGTGCCCTGCTCGCCGACTCTCCGCACACCCGCCCCGTTCCGATCAGCGGCACCGCCGGCGATCCGGCGACCGCTGCCCGGCTGGGGCTGGAGGCGTCCCGCTACGAGGGGCCGACCGGGATCGTCGGGGTGTTCTCCGACGCCTGCTCCCGGGCGGAGCTGGCATCGGTGTCGTTCTGGGCGGCCGTACCGCACTATGTGGCGAACCCGCCATGCCCGAAGGCGACGCTGGCTCTGCTGCGCCGGGTCGAGGACCTTCTCGACATGGAGATCCCCCTCGGCGAGCTGCCCGACAAGGCGAAGGCCTGGGAACGGCAGGTGGACGAGCTCGCCGCCGGCGACTCCGAGGTGGCCGAGTACGTCCGCTCGCTGGAGTCACGCGAGCCGGAGACCGCCCTGCCGGAGGCGAGTGGCGACGCCATCGCCCGGGAGTTCGAGCGTTACCTGCGCAGGCGGGGCGAATAACCGCACACCTCGCGCCCGCCGCGGCGGGCGCGAGGTCACTCCTCGACGATCTCGGCGTCGATGATGTCCTCCTCGCGCGCCGGCCGGTGACCTGCCGGGGGCATGTGCACCGCGCCGGTCGCCGGGCCACGGCCCTGCGCGCCCGCCGGCACGAATCCGCCGGCGGTGCCCGCCGCCGAACTCGGGTTGCCGGCGGAGCGCGGGCCGGGAGTCGAGTACGGGTCCGCCGTGGCGTATGGGTCCGCCGTGGCGTACGGGTCAGTGGCCGCGTACGGGTCGGTGGCCGCGTAGGAGTCCGCCGCCGGGTAGGGCTCGGCGTCGGCGACATCGCGCTGCTGGCGGTGCCGCCCGCGGCGGGCGGCCGCGGCCGGGCCCGCGCGCCCGCCTGCCGTCGCGTGCCGGACTCCCCCCACCGCGAACCCGGACGGGGCGGTCGCCTGCGCGCCCATGTAGCCGTCGGTGGCGAAACCCGCGCCGGGACCACCCGTTCCCGGCTGCGGGGCTGCTGGGGCGGCGGTGGCCGTCCCAGTGGCGGCTCCCCCCGTGGCGGCCGTCCCGGCGGCTCCACCGGAACCAGCGGCTCCACCGGTGGAGCCGGTGCCACCGGTGCCGGCGGGCCCTGCCGCCGCGGCGCCGGTGGCGGCACCGCCGGTTGCCGCGGCGCCGGTGCCGTGGCCGACGTGGCCCGCCAGGCCCTCGGGTGCGAGCCCGGAACGGACGAGATCGGTGACGGCACGGTCGATCTCGTCCTCGCCGAGCAGTCGGCGCAGCCGCAGGACGGCGCCGACGATCTCACCCTGCTGGCGGCGCAGCGCGTCCAGCGAGTGCGTGCCGCGGGCGATCTCGGCCTCGAGGTCCTCGTGTCGGGTGAGCGCGAGCCGGCGGCTCTCCTCGACCGCGTCGAGCAGGAGCTTCTCCGCCTGCTCGCGGGCCTCGCGCACGATCGGATGGTTGGCGCCGGCCTCGGCGACGGCCTCCGCCAGCGCCGACTGGGCGATCTGGCGGGCCGCGCCGAGGATCTCGTCCGCCTCCCGCTGCGCGATCTCGAGCATGAGCCCGATCCGCCCGCCTGCCTGCGCGGGGACGCCCTCGGCGAGGCGGGCCTGGGCCTCCTGGCGGTCACGCTCGTGGCGCAGTGCCGATTCCGCCGCCGCCAGCCGGGACGTCACCTCGCTCGCGTACCGCCACAGGACACCGACGTAGTCGTCGACCTGGCGGCGGTCGTATCCCTGGGCGACCTCGTCGAACGTCGGCCGCTCCATGCCGGCGCCGGACTCTTCCCGGCGGTGGTGCGCCCCCATGGGCTACGTTCCTCTCGGTAGGCCCGAACCAAGATCAATACCGAGCAACGCATCGACGATATCGCGGACGGTCACCGACTCCAGCACGTCTGTTCCCCCCGATGCCCCCGAAGCGCCCACACCGGCACCGCCAGCACCGAGCGCGGCCGTCACCCACTCGTCGACGGCGGTGACGGCTCCCGGTGCGTCGAGGCCGTCCGCCAGCCGATCCCGGACCACGGCGAGCAACCGGCCGGCGTCCGGCGCGGCGGGTGCGGGCAGTGCCGCCGCGGCCCGCCACCGCCGCACCATCAGGTCGGCGGCCGGCAGGTCCGCGGGCGTCCACTCCCACTCCACGGTGTGATGATGATGCAGCAGTGCCAGCCTGATCGCCGCGGGGTCCGCGCCGCCCGCCAGCAACCGCGAGACGAACTCCAGGTTCCCCCGGGACTTCGACATCTTGTGGCCGTCGAGGCCGACCATGGCCGTGTGTACGTAGGCGCGGGCGAACGGCGCCGCGCCCCCCGCGACCTCGGCGTGCGCGGCGCTGCACTCATGGTGAGGGAAGACGAGGTCGCTGCCCCCGCCCTGGATGTCGATCGGGGCGCCGAGATGGTGGCGGGCGATGGCGGAGCACTCGACGTGCCAGCCCGGCCGGCCCGGGCCGAACGGAGACGGCCAGGACGGCTCCCCCGGCCGCTCGGCGCGCCACAGCAGCGGGTCCAGCGGGTCCTTCTTGCCCGGCCGGCCGGGGTCGCCGCCGCGCTCGGCGGACAGCGCCAGCATCTGCGCCGGGCTCAGCCTGGCGACCTCGCCGAACTCCTTCGCCGAGGACACCGAGAAGTACAGGTCGCCCTCGACCGAGTAGGCCGCCCCCCGCTCGACCAGCTGGCCGATCATCTCGACGATGAGCGGCACGGCCTCGACGACGCCGACGTAGTGGTCGGGCGGCAGGACGCGCAGCGCGGTCATGTCCGCGCGGAACAGGTCGATCTCGCGGCGGGCGAGGTCACGCCAGTCGATGCCGTCGCGGTCGGCGCGCTCCAGCAGCGGGTCGTCGACATCCGTCACGTTCTGGACGTAACGCACCTCGTGGCCGGCGTCGCGCAGCACCCGCTGCACCAGGTCGTAGGTGAGGTAGGTGAACGCATGGCCCAGGTGCGTGGCGTCGTAGGGGGTGATCCCACAGACGTAGAGGCTGGCTGTCGGACCCGGCCGCAGCGCCCGCACCCGTCCGCTCGCCGTGTCGAGGACACGCAGGTCGCGACCCTGTCCGGGAAGCCTGGGAAGCTGGGGAGAGGGCCACGCGTACATGCGTGTCAGGGTAACCGCGCCGAAGCGGGCTGCGGGACAAGCTGGGCTGGCTCGCCCGAGACCGGGACGCACCGCCCGGCCGGTCGGAAAGCGCGCCGCTGATCAGAAGGGCGGCCAGGGTATGGCCGGCCAGTCCGCGGACGGCATCGGGAAGCGGCGCCGGGCCAGCAGCCGCTCGACCCTCGCCTGGAGCGCAGCCAGTTCCGCGGTGGTGAGCAGAGGCGTCAGACGCTCACCCAGATCGCCCCCGAGGGACTCGCTCAGGCCACGGAGCACGGTGCACTCCCGCGCGGTCAGCCGCTCCCCCCGCCAGGTCCACAGCAGGGTGCGCAGCTTGTCGTCGGTGTGAAACGTCACACCGTGATCGATGCCGTAGACCCGGCCGGACGGCGCGGGCAGCAGGTGCCCGCCCTTGCGGTCCGAGTTGTTGATGACCGCGTCGAACAGTGCGATGCGCCGCAGCCGCGGATCGTCCGAACGGGTCAGCTCCACCAGGTCCACAGTCGTGTCGACGTCGATCCAGAGCTGCACCATCCCCTCACCGAAGGGGCCCGGACGCATCACCGTGGGCGGGACGATGCCCGGGTCCATCGCCTCGGAGACCTCGTAGGCCGCCAGCTCCCGGGCGGCCAGAGTGCCGTCGGGGAAGTCCCAGAGCGCACGCTCGCCGCGCACCGGCTTGTAGACACACCGCGCGCTGGTGACCCGGCCGGCACCGTCACCACCGGGATCCGCACCGGCACCGTCACCGGCCCCAGCCGCGACATCCGCGACGGCGCAGTCCAGGCGGATCTCGCACAGCAGGGTCGCGTTGCTCGCGTCGACGAGCCGGCCGGTGATCTCCAGCTCGCCGGACCGCAGCAGCTCCAGCGCCTGCGACGCGTCCAGCCCGCCGCTGTCGAGCGGATCCAGCGCAGGGCCCTCTCCCGGATCGGGACCGGCCGCGGAAATGCTCACGGCTCCAGTCTCGCCGCCGGCGGCTGCTGGGGGGACGGGTGCCCGCCCGATGCGGCCCTCACCACCGGGGCCACCCCGGCGCCACCCCCGATGATCTCGTCCTCGCCCGGTGCGGCCGACGCGCCGTCGGCCCCCGACCCGCCCTCCGTGACCGCGCCGGCGGACGGCGCCGGGGCGGCGGGCGGCGGCAGGAGATCAGCCACGGAGCCGCCGATGTCGTTGATCCGCCGGACGAAGGGCCGGTGCTCGCCGTAGCGCACCACGGTCAGCGAGCACGGATCGACGGTGATCCGGTGGTACATGTCCAGATGCATGCCGAGCGCGTCGGCGACCACGGTCCGGATCACGTCACCGTGTGAGCACAGCAGCCAGGTCGCGTCCGGCCCGAGCCGCGCGTTCCACTCACGCACCGCGTTGACCCCGCGGGCCTGGGTGTCGCGCAGCGCCTCGCCGCCCGGGAAGGTGATGGCGCTCGGCTGACTCTGCACGATCTTCCAGAGCGGGTCGCGGGCCAGGACGGCGAGCTCCTGCCCCGTCCAGTCGCCGTAGTGGCACTCCCCGACCCGGTCGTCGGTCTGGACGGGCTGGCGCCCGCCCGTGACGGCGGGCCCCGCCGGACGGCGCTCGGCGATCGCCTGGGCGGTCTGCTGGCAGCGGTCGAGCGGGCTGGACACGATCGCGGCCAGCGGGATCTCGGCGAGGCGATCGGCCAGCGCGGCGGCCTGCGCCCGGCCGCGGTCGTCGAGGCCGACGCCGGGAGTCCAGCCGAGCAGGATCTTGCCGGTGACCTCGGTGAGACCGTGCCGGACCAGCAGGACGGTGGTCAACCCTGACTTCTCCTTCACCAGTGCGGGGCGCGTACCCGCAGCGGACACCAGCGGACACCGGCAGGCACACGGGTGGGGCTGCCGGTGCCGAGCACCGGCAGGCGGCTGCCAGGCCGGACACACGTACCAGGTCAGACGCGACGTGCCCGCCAGCCAGAGGCCGACGTCACGACGCGTGATCGGACCACCCGCGGACCACCTACCGCACCACGCTACCGAGCGGGCGTACCCGGAGCTCCCGACGCCGTCGTTACGCTTCGGCAATGCCCGAAGACGCCGTCGACATCCCGCTTGCGCCCACCGCCGACCCTGGCGGGCCGGCCTCGCCCGCGGCGGGCGCGGGTCCCGACGACGGGGTCGTCTTCGCGGCCTTCTGCGCCGCCGGTCTCTGGCCGGGCCTGGGCCGGACGACCGCCGGCCGCCTCGGCGAGGCCGGCATCGAAGGCCGGGCGGACGTCGACCTGGCCCGGCTGTCGGCGGTGCCCGGTGTCTCCGGGCCGCGGGCCAGGCGCCTGCTCGACACGTTCCGCGCGGCCGAGGCCACCTACGCCGCGGTGGAGCTGCTCATCGCGGCTCGGCTGCCGGCCCGGCTCGCGCGCGGCCTGAGCGAGGCGCTGGGCCCCGCGGCGGTCGACGCGCTGCGCGCCGACCCCTGGTCGCTGCTGGACGGCGGTGAGGCCGAGCTCGGGGACGCCGACCGCTTCGCCCGTTACTTCGGGCTGGGCCGCACCGACCCACGGCGCGGCCCGGCGGTCGTCACCCACCTGCTGGGCCGGGCCGCCAGCCGGGCCGGTGACACCGCCGCCGAGGTGGCGGCCGTGTCCCGAGCCGCGGCGGGTGAGGGGGTCACCGACCCGCTGGCGGCGTTGACCAGCGCACTCGAGGTCGGCCGGGTGGTCCAGGTGGACGACCGGGTGGCCCTGGAGCGGTTCGCGATGGCCGAGCAGGCGATCGCCGAGGGGGTGGAACGCCTGCTCGCGACGGCGGAGCCCCTGCGCGCCGACGGCGAGGACGGCCAGGCCCGGCGGCGCCGGCGGGCGGCCTCCGGGTCACCCGGGGACCCGGCGCTCACGCCCTCCGGCGGCGCCGCCTCCGAACTCCCGGCGCCGGAGCCCCGGTCGATGTTCGACGATGACGAGGCCGACGACGACGAATCCGATGGCGACGGTCCCCATGACGACGAGGCCGGCACCGGGAGCGGGAGCGAGGTCGGCGACGGCGACGGTGCGGCCGGTCCGGCGGCACCCGGTGCGGCCGGTGGCCCACGGGGCGGGTCGGCGGACCCGGGTGCGGCCGCTGACCACGCCGTCGCCGGTCTGGACGAGATCCAGCTGCGGGCCGCGCGCACGGCGCTCGAGGCCGGCGTCAGCGTGCTGACCGGCGGACCAGGTACGGGCAAGAGCCGCACCGTGGCCGCGGTCGTCCGGCTGGCCGAGGCCGCCGGAGTGGAGGTGGCGCTCGCCGCGCCGACGGGGCGGGCCGCCAAGCGGCTGGAGGAGCTGTGCGGCGCCCCGGCCAGCACCCTGCACCGCCTGCTCGGTGCCCAGGGCCGCGGCGGTGGCTTCACCCGCGACGAGCACAACCCGCTCGAGGCGGACCTGGTGGTCGTCGACGAGACCTCGATGGTCGACGCCGAGCTCGGCGCGGCGCTGCTGGACGCGTGCGCGGACGGCACCCATCTCCTTCTCGTGGGTGATCCCGCCCAGCTGCCGAGCATCGGGCCGGGCCAGCTGCTCGCCGACCTGCTGGAGTCCGAGATCGTTCCCGTCACCGAGCTGACCCGGCTCTACCGGCAGGCGGACGGTGGCGCGATCGCGACGATGGCCGCGGCGGTCCGCCAGGGCGAGCTGCCTCCGCCGCCCAGCGGCCCCGGCCGCGAGGTCGTCGTCGTGCCTGCGCGTACCTCCGGCGAGGCCGCCCACCGGGTCGTCCAGCTCGTCACCGACTCGATCCCACGGGCGCTGGGCATCCCGTCCACCGAGGTGCAGGTCGTGACCCCGGTGCACGGCGGGCCGGCCGGAACCACCGCGCTGAACACCGCGCTCAAGAAGGCGCTCAACCCCGGCCCCGGTGAGGTCTCCGGGTTCGATGTGGGCGACCGGGTCGTGGCGACGGCGAACCATCTGGACCTGGGGTTCGCCAACGGCGAGATCGGCGTCGTCGTGGCGCTCGGTGAGCGGGGCGCGCTGCGGGTGGCCTTCCCCGGCGGGGAGCTCGACATCCCGTCGCACGGTGTGGTGGACCTGCGGCACGGCTGGGCCGTCACGGTGCATCGTGCCCAGGGCAGTGAGTGGGCCGCCGTGGTGGGGGTGTTCCCCCCGGAGGCCGGTCGCATGTTGAACCGCCCGCTGGTCTACACGGCGATGACCCGGGCCCGCAGTCATCTCTCGATCGTCTCGGTGAACGGCCCGGCGCTGCGCGCGGCGGTGCGTGACGCCGGCGGGCGGCGGCGGGCGACGCTGCTGCCCGCGCTGCTGGCCGGTGGCTCGGTCGACCCCTTCGGCCCGGGTGTGGACGATGACGAGGACGCCTACGACGACACCGACGAGCTGCCGGCCGACGACACGCCGAACGAGAGCGGCCGGCGCAGCCCGAGTAGCCGGGCCGACGCGCTGGCCGTGCCGGCGCAGGCCGGTCCGCGGGCGGGATCGGCGTGAGGCGAACGTCATGAGGCACAGGACTGCCAGGAAACCTGTCATGAAGCTGTCGCGGGGCGCTGAACCCGACCTGACGAAGATCGCGTGGCACACGAATGGGTAGCGTTCGGGTGGTGAGCCCTGACGACCTGCCGACCGGGCAGGTCGGGAAATCGTCCTCGGCGCCGGGCACCAGCTCGGAACCGGGGCAGGCACCGGTTCTGGAGGCCCACGAGACGGGCGAGGCGCCGGCCGCGGCCGAGACACCCGCCCACGGTTCCGTGCTCGCCCAGCGGGTGCCGATCGAGCTGGCGGGGCCGGGTGAGCAGGCCGTGCCGGTCAGGCAGGCCGCCACGCCGGCCGACCCGCGGGAGTCCGCGCGGCGACCCGCTCCCGAGGGCGTCCGACCGGGGTGGTCGCAGCGCTGGGCGGCCGGGCTGGGACTGGCCCGGCAGTGGACGGTGGCCGCGGCACCCCAGCTCGTCCTCGTCGGGACGCTGCTGGCGGTCGTGACCGGTGCCGTGCTCCGCTTCGCCACGCCGAGTCACCTGTGGCTGGACGAGTCGCTGACCGTCGGGATCGCGTCCCGGTCGGTGCCCGACCTGCTCGAGGCGCTCCGCCACGACGGCTCGCCGCCGTTGTACTACCTTCTGCTGCACGGGTGGATCACGCTGTTCGGTGACGGCGACGTCGCCGTCCGGGCCCTGTCCGGTGTGCTCTCGCTCGCCACGCTGCCGCTGGCCTGGCTGGCCGGGCGGCGTGTGGGCCGCTATGCGACCGCGCTCGGCAACGGTGGGCCGACAGCCGAACAGCGCGTCGGGCGCGCCGCCCTGCTGCTCTTCGCGTGTTCGCCGTACGCGATCCGCTACGGCAGCGAGGCGCGGATGTACTCGCTGGTCGTC
Source organism: Parafrankia irregularis (assembly GCF_001536285.1). Taxonomy (NCBI): domain Bacteria; kingdom Bacillati; phylum Actinomycetota; class Actinomycetes; order Frankiales; family Frankiaceae; genus Parafrankia; species Parafrankia irregularis. The sequence goes on from NZ_FAOZ01000018.1 coordinate 106,496, forward strand.
CTGCTGGTGCTGGTCTTCGGGTTCGCGGCGATCGGGGCGCTGAACCGCAGCAGCCCGTTTCGGCTGGCCCTGCTGACGATCGCGACGGCCGCCCTGGTCTACACGCACTACTGGACGTTCCTGCTGGTGTTCACGGTGGCGGCGTTCCTGCTCGTGCAGGCGCGTCGCCGGCCCGGCTACCTCCGCCCGGCGCTGCGCGCGTTCGCCGCGATGGCGGCCTCGGCGTTGCTCTTCGCGCCATGGATGCCGGTGTTCCTCTTCCAGATGCTGCACACCGGGACGCCCTGGGCACCGCGGGTGCAGGCTCAGGTACTGCTTGACACCGTCTTCGACTGGGCCGGGCCGCAGTCGACCGGGGCCCTGCTGGGCGTCATCCTGCTCGGCGGCGCGCTGATCGGGCTCACCGCCAGGCCCCTGGGCCGCGAGCTCCACGTCAAGATCTCCGGGCGCACGCCGGGCCGGTACCTCGCGGCGATCTGGCTCGTTCCGCTCGTACTGGCCTACTTCGTCAACATGTTCGGCGGCAGCGCCTACGCGGAGCGGTACACCGGCATCGCCCTGCCGGCCTGCCTCCTGCTGGCCGCGCTGGGCATCGCCCACCTGCCTGTTCACCGCGCGTTCGTGGCCGTGCTCGTCATCGCCTCGGTCAGCGGGCTGATCGGCGGGTACCAGCTCGCCCGCACCGAACGGACCCAGGCCGGTGAGATCGCCGACCGGATCGCCCGGATCGCCCGGCCGGGCGACGTCGTCGCCTACTGCCCGGACCAGTTGGGCCCGGCGGTGCACCGGGCGATCGTGCGCCGCGGCGACATCGACGTCCGGGAGATCGTCTACGCCGACGAGACCGGCCCCGCCCTCGTCGACTGGGTCGACTACGCGGACCGGATGAAGCGCGCGAACGGCGCGGCCTTCGCCGCCGAGGTGAACGGGCTCGCCGGGCCCGACCACGCCGTCCTGCTCGTGCGGGCCGATGGGTACCGATTCCTGGAAGGTGCCTGCGCGGTGGTCTCCGACCAGCTCGCGGCGCTGCGCGACCGTGCCTTGCAGGTCGAGAAGCGCAATCTTTACGAGGGCGCGGCGTTGGAGCGGTTCTCCACTCTGCGCTGACCGGCCGCGGCACGCTGACCGGCTGCGGCACGCTGACCAGCCGCGGCACGCCGAGGCCGCGCCCTGAGCTGCGGCGGGGCCACGAGATGGCCCCGCGCGGCCGCCGTGCTGGTCGCCGCCAGGACGAGCAGAGCCATCGGCAGCGTGTAGTGGTTGAAGAAGGTCTGCTTGTTCATCAGATCCAGCCCGAGCAGGACCACCGCCGAGCCCGCGCAGAAGCCTGCCGCGCCCCCGCGGGCCCGCCAGGCCAGCAGGTAGCTGCCAGCCAGCACGGCGGCGGTCGCGCCGAAACCGAGCGTGATCCCGAAATGGTGGGCCCAGCCCGGCAGCGAAAGCGAGTGGTCGAGCACCGGGTAGTCGAGGTTGGTGCGGACGGCGTCGGCGAAGAAGTCCCGCGGTGCCGCCACGATCCAGGGCGCCACCACCGCGAGCCCGAGGCCGGCCGACGCCAGCGCCCGGCGCGGGCCGAAGGCCGGCCAGCAGGCCGCGACCGGCAGGAGCAGCGCCACATGCTGCTTGCTGGCCAACGCCAGCGCGAGGGCGACCACGGCCAGCCGGGTGCGGCCGGTGGTGACCGCCCGGACCATCACGGCGAGGGCCACCACGAGCAGCGGCTCCGTCCACGACTGCTGGAGCGCGTACATCGACTCCGGGAACACGACGAGCAGGAGCGGAAGGAGCCGGGTGACGCGCGGGCCGGTGCCGGTGCCGGTGGACACGTCCGTGCCCGGGCCCACGGTGCCGCGCCCGGCGCCGCGCGGGCGGGCGATGACCGCCGCGCAGGCAACCGCCAGAAGCAGGCCGTACCGGACGTCACCGAGTACCCACCGAAACGGCGCCAGCAGCAGCGAGGTGCCCGGCAGGTAGGGGTAGACGTCGAAGAGCCCGCCCGCGGTGTGGGCGTAGGTCACCGGGTCGGTCCCCCACTGCTGGCGATACATGTTCTCGCCGTCGGCCAGCCCCGACGTCGAGCCCTGCAGCAGGTGGAACACGTCGATCCGGGGCCGCGGCGAGGCGACGATCGTGGCGACGCCGGCGGCGACGGCGAGGCCGAGCACCGCCCAGAACACCCAGGACCGCGCCCACCACGGCCCCCGGCTCCCGGCCAGGCCCAGGCCCACCCTGGCCCCCACGCCGGGCCCGGATCGCGCAGCGTCGGCGCCGGCCGGACCTGCGGGCCTGGCCGTGCGGGCGGCGCTGAGCAGTGCTGCCCCGGCGAGCAGCCCCGCGGCGGCCGCCAGGACGTCCGCCACGGCCGCGGCCGGGCCCGTGGCGTAGTAGCGAGGGTGACGCACGAGCGGGCCGGCTGCGACCACCACGCCACACAGGACGATCACCGCCCGGGGGGCGAACAGTGCCGCGGTGCCACCCCACCCGCGCCGCGACGTCGGGGACCCGCCGCCCGGTGTGAGACCCACCACCCTGGAAGCGGCGAGGGCGGCCACGGTCGCGGCGGCGCCCAGCAGCACCATGACGAGCGCGAGGGGGCTGTACCTGCCGTCCGACAGGCTGATGCCAACCGCGCAGCCGCACCAGCCGGCCAGGAGCAGCGCCGGCTCCGGAGCACGCGGGGTGGGCAGTGCGCGAGGCATGTCCGCACCATGCCAGAGCGCCCGGCGGGTCGGCCGCCGAGGTCAGGCACACTGGAGCGGCGCCGCCCGGGCAGGGCCCACCGCATCAGGTGTGCCGGGCCGATATCGGTGCCCCACCGGGGGGTCCGGTGAAGCGGCGGTAACTCCCATGCGAGACTGCCCCGGAGGCCGGATGCGAAGGTTCCGGCACCGGGAGGGGTCCAGCCAGCCGCGGGCGCGAAACGCGCCGCCTGTGCGTCCCCCGACTGACCACGGACGATGTTGTTGAGGAGAGGTCCGGCACAGTGACCGAAAAGCCAGAGGTAGTCGTCATCGGAGCCGGGCCGGCCGGTCTCTCCGCCGGCTGGGAGCTGATGAAGCGGGAGATCCCCGTGACGATTATCGAGGGTGACTCGGTGGTCGGCGGAATCAGCCGCACGGCCGAGCGGGACGGCTGGCGTTTCGACATCGGTGGCCACCGTTTCTTCACCAAGGTGCCCGAGGTCGAGAAGCTGTGGCACGAGATCCTGCCAGATGAGGACTTCCTGCTCCGGCCGCGTTCCAGCCGCATTTACTACAACAACAAGTTCTTCGACTACCCGCTGAAGCCAGGAAACGCGCTGGGTGGCCTGGGCGTGCTGGAGGCGGCGCGTTGCATCGGCTCCTACGCGGCGGCCCGGGTACGCCCGCCGAAGGACCAGTCGAACTACGAGAACTGGCTGGTCGCGCGATTCGGCTGGCGGCTCTACCGCACCTTCTTCAAGACCTACACCGAGAAGGTCTGGGGCGTTCCCGTCAGCGAGATGCCCTCCGACTGGGCCGCTCAGCGGATCAAGAGCCTGTCCCTGAGCAACGCCGTCATCAACGCGGTGCTGCCGAAGCGCAACCAGACGGACATCACCTCCCTCATCGAGGAGTTCCAGTACCCGAAGTACGGGCCGGGAATGATGTGGGAGACCGCCGCCGACAAGATCACCAAGCAGGGTGGCCGGATCGTCTTCGAGGAGAAGGTCAAGAAGATCCACCACGAGAACGGCAAGGCCACCGGTGTCACGACGGTGGTCACGGGCGGCTATGGGCCCGGCGCGGGCGCGCCGGAGTCGTCGCGGACGGACATCGGCACCGAGTACCAGTACACGGGTGACCAGTTCATCTCCTCGATGTCCTTCTCCTCGCTGGTGCGCGTTATGGACCCGCCGGTTCCGCCGCGCGTCCTCGCCGCCGCGAACGCTCTGAAGTACCGCGACTTCCTCACCGTGGCGCTGGTCGTTCCCGAGTCGGCCGGGTTCCCGGACAACTGGATCTACATCCACTCCCCGGACGTCAAGGTCGGCCGCATCCAGAACTTCTCGTCCTGGTCGCCGTTCCTGGTGAAGGACGGCAAGACCTGCCTGGGCCTGGAGTACTTCGTCTTCGAGGGCGACGAGATGTGGAACTCGTCCGACGAGGACCTGATCGCGCTGGGCACCCGGGAGCTGGCCCGGCTCGGCCTCGTCCGCGCCGGCCAGGTCGAGACCGGCTACGTCGTGCGGATGCCCAAGGCGTACCCGTACTACGACACGGAGTACAAGAAGAACGTCGACATCATCCGCGGCTGGCTTGAGGACAACGCTCCCAACGTCCACCCGGTCGGCCGTAACGGTATGCACCGGTACAACAACCAGGACCACTCGATGCTCACCGCGATGCTGACGGTTGAGAACATCATCGACGGAAAGTCCCACGACGTCTGGGAGGTCAACGTCGAGGAGGACTATCACGAGGAGTCCTCGAAGCGCGCCTAGGCGACGCGCGGCGGCGTCTGGGGCTCCCTCCGTGACACGGCCGGGGGCTCCCGACGAGCGCGCCGCCCGCCTTCGCGTGGCCGACCCGCGGCGTCACGCGTCATTGTGAACGCGTCCACGTTCACCAGTAGCAACGGGCGCGAGCGAGCGCCGGGTGCCTGCCTGGGCAGCCCCGGCCCTCGCGCACCGCACCCCTGGCACATCGAAGGGACTGACCGTGACCGACGTCGCGGTGCGGCCGGCGGAAAACCCCTCCGAGCCGGCTGAACGGGTCGGGGCGCGACCCGGCCGCGAGGACCGGGTCTTCCGGGCCGCGCTCGTTCTGATCATCGCCGGGGCCGTGGCGGTGCGCTTCAGCGCACGCCAGCCGCTCTGGCTCGACGAGGCGCAGAGCGTGGCCATCGCCCGCCTCCCCCTGTCCGGCGCCGGCCCGACGATGTGGGACGGGCTGCTGGAGGACGGTTCGCCGCCGCTGTACTACATCCTCCTGCACGGGTGGGTGGGCCTGTTCGGCGACGGCGCGGGCGCGGTGCGGGCGATGTCCGCGGTCATCAACCTGCTCTCGGCGGTGCCGATCTTCCTCCTCGGGCGCCAGCTGGTCGGCGAGCGGGCCGCGAAGGTCGCCGTCGTGCTCTACCTGACCTCCCCGTTCGCGCTGTACTTCGGCACCGAGACGCGGATGTACAGCCTGATCGTGCTGCTCACGGCGCTGGGCGGTCTCGCGCTGGAACGGGTGCTGCGCGATCCCGCCGTGAAGAACATCGCGTTGCTCGCGCTGTGCGCGGGCTGTCTCGCGCTGACGCACTACTGGTGCCTCTACGTTCTGCTGACGGTCGGCGCGTGGCTCATCGGGCTGATGATCATCCGGCCCCGGATCGCCGCGGCGCAGGCCGCCCGGCGCGCCCGTGCCGGGCGTGGCCGGGGTGGGCACCGTCCTGGCGCCGTGCGCGCGCCGCGCCCCCCCGCGGCGGCCGCGCCGGCTGCCGCGCCCGGATGGCCGGCTGTGGGGAACCCGGCGCATGCGGCGGGGAACCCCGCACACACGGCGGCCGGGAGCATGCCGCACGCGGCCGGCGGCCTGGCACCGGCGACCGCCGGGGCGCAGCCGGTGGATCCGGCGGGTGGTGGTGCCCGCGCCGGAGCCGGTGCAAGCCCGGCCGAGCTGCTGGCCGACGCGGCCGGGGGTGCCACCCGCACCGTCCCGCAGTGGCACCGGCGTGGCCCGCTGGCCGGTGTGGTCGGGCTGATCGCCGGGGGCCTGGTGTTCGCGCCCTGGCTGTCGAACTTCTTCTCCCAGCTGGCGCACACCGGCACCCCCTGGGGGGAGCCCGCGAGCTTCGCCGCGGTCACCCACGCCTACGGGCAGTGGGCCGGCGGACCGACCACCCTCGGACGGCTGCTGCTGTTCATCGTGACCGGCCTGGTCGCCGCCGGTATCGCGGGACGTCCCCTCGGGGGCCGGTTCATGCTGCTCGACCTGAAGGGCCTTGAACCGGGCCGCACGCTGTTCTTCCTCGCCACCGGGACCCTGATCGTCGCGGTGGCGGCCGGCAAGGCGGTCGGCAACGCCTGGGCCGACCGCTACACGGCGACCGCGTTCGTCCCGTTCCTCCTCGTGGTCGGCCTCGGCGCCACCATGCTGGCGGACCGGCGGGTCTTCCGCGGCGTGGTCGTGCTCGCCGCGCTGGTCGGCGTCGTCGCCGGGACGAGCGACGTCCGGCGGGAGCGCAGCCAGGCCGGCGAGGCCGCCGCGGTCCTCACCCGGCTGTCCAAGCCCGGTGACGTCCTGCTGGTGTGCCCGGACCAGCTCGGGCCGGGTCTGGCCCGCACCGTGCCGTCCTGGCTCAAGGTCTACGTGGTCCCGACCTACGCACCGCCCGACCGGGTGAACTGGGTCGACTACGAGGAGCGGAACGAGAAGGCCAACGGCGTCGCGGTCGCCGAGCGCGCCTTGGCCGAGGCCGGATCGCACACCGTCTTCATGGCCGGCTCCGGGGCGTACCGGACCTACGAGGAGCTCTGCACCCAGGTGCGCACCACGTTGCAGGAGCAGCGCCCACTGGCCGACGAGGTGATGACGCAGGGCATTCCGGCCCGCGTGTACGAGAACTACGCCCTGCTGCGGTTCCGAGTGTCATGACCGCAGCGCGCCAGCCCGCGTATCCCGAGGCGCCGCGGCAGCCTCCGGGTACGCGGGAGACGCCGCAGCCGCGACGGGGGAGGCCGGCCCGGGGCAGGCACGGGGTCAGCCGTGGCGACCACACGGCGGCCGCACGGGCCCGGGCCTGGGCCCGCCGCTGGTATCTGCGGGACGTCCTCGTCGCCTGGGTCGCCGCACGGGTGGTCGTCGGCGCGGCGCTGGCGCTGACCCGGTTCATCGCGGACAGCGTCAGCGAGGACGGCGGCGTCACGCTTGAGACGACCGACCTGCTCGGCTGGGACGCCGGCTGGTACCTCACCATCGCCGAGCACGGCTACGACGGGGCCGGGGACGAGAGCCGGCGTTTCTTCCCCCTGCTCCCCCTGCTCGTCCGCCTGTTCACGGCCCTGCCCGGCGCGGGCGGCCACGCCGGGGCCGTGCTGCTCGTCCTGGTGAACCTCATCGCCGTCGCGTTCGCCCTGGTGCTGGTCGGCGTCGCGCGGGCCGAGGGCTTCGACGACGACACGACCCGCCGGGTCATCTGGATCGGGGCGCTGGCGCCGCCCGCCTTCGTGCTGGTGATGGGCTACGCCGAGGCGCTGGCGGGGCTGCTGGCCGCCGCGGTCCTGTTCGGGGCGCGGACCCGCCGCTGGGAGATCGCGATCGTCGCCGGGCTGCTCGGCGGCCTGTGCCGGCCGTTGGGCCTGCTGCTCGCCGTGCCGGTCGCGATCGAGGCGGCCCGCGGACTGCGCCTCCCGCTGCTGGGCCGGCTGGGGCCTGCCGGAGCACCGGGCCCGCCCACCCCGCTGCTCCCGCTCGGAGCACCCGGAGCGCTCGGAGCGCCCGGAGCGCCCGACGCCTCCGCGCTGCCGACGACCGGCGGCGGGCAGACTGGTGGCCGGCCTGCCGGTGGCGGCGGGCGGGAGCTGGCCGGCCGGCTCAGCGCGGTCGTCGCCCCGCTGGCCGGAGCCGGGATCTACCTGCTGTGGTCCGCGTCCGCCCACGGTGACGGGCTCGCCCCGCTGACGATGCAACGTGACGCGGCCCGGCACGGCAGCAGCGCGAACCCGCTTTCCACGATCATCGACGCGGCCCGCGGCGCGACCAGCGGCGAGCTGGGCACGGCCCTGCATGTGCCCTGGCTGCTGCTGGCCGTGCTCGCCCTGGTGGTCATGTTCCGCTGGCTGCCCGTGTCGTACCCGGTCTGGTCGACGCTCGTGATGCTGGCGATCGTGACCGGCAGCAACCTCGACTCCGCCGAGCGCTACCTCTACGGCTCGTTCCCGTTCCTCCTCGTTGCCGCCCTGGCCACAGCCCGCCGCGAGGTGTGGACGTTCGTGATCACCGTCTCCGCCGCGGCGATGACCGTCTACGCGACCCTCGCGTTCACCCTCTCGTACGTGCCCTGACGTCCCCTGGCGGGCGTCGCCGCGCTCGGGCAGTCGTCTGACGGACCGGGCCGGCGTCGTTTTTTCGCGCCGTCGCCGCGCCACCGTCCGCCTCACCGGACTTCCGCGGCCCGGTCGTTCCGTGGTGGTCCGAAATTCCGCCGGGCAGGCCGGTCAATGTCGACCGCGGCGTCCCATTGCCGCGCGCTTCACCCCGGCAACGCGGGATGTCGTTGTCCGGCGCCCTTGTCCGGCGCCCTGCCGGGGCGCCCCGCCGTCCCCGTCGACCGGGATCGGTGTGACTTTTCCCTACGGCACACCCGACAACGGCTTGTGCGCGATCGACCGCTACGACAAGGTTTCTTTCCAGGACACCGTGCGTTCATCAAGGTCCCCGGTGTCACGGTGACCGAAGAGGTGCGCGCGAGACGCGCGCAGGCGGGTTGGGAGCCGGTGATCGCGTGGGCGTCCGTGCGCTCATCGGGCCGGCGAAACGGGAGGTGCAGGCACCTTGGTCGACAGGGAGCTCGAGTACCAGAAGCTGACGATGCCCCCGGGCACCGACCGGCGGACCGCGGTGGCGATCCTCACCCTGCACGCCGAGTTCGGGGACTGGGAGCTTGATCGCTCCCGCATCTACCCCGATGGGACCCGCCGAGTAGTGCTACGCCGACGGCGCCGGCCGGGCGGCTTGCCCGGTTATCTCCCCACCTGACCCGGCGGTCCGGTCACCGAACGCAGCGGGCCCACGCCACCGACAACCTGCCAAAGGTGAATTGGCGCAGCACGGCAGATGTGACGTCCGACCCGCCGGGACGGACATCGCCGGGTGAGACGTGAGTATCGCCACGATCCCCGCTCCGATTCACGGCGGAAGATGGTGAGGCGGACGGACCGTGAACCACTCCGTCAGAGACCCATCGGCATGTGGGGAGCGATTGTGACCGCTACGAGCGACGGACACCAAAAGCACCGGGTCGTAGTCATCGGCTCGGGTTTCGGCGGGCTGTTCGCCACCCAGGCGCTGCGCCGCGAGCCCGTCGAGGTGACTGTCGTCGCAAAGACCACACATCACCTGTTCCAGCCACTGCTTTACCAGGTGGCGACGGGCATCCTGTCCGAGGGCGAGATCGCCCCGGCCACCCGCGAGGTGCTGCGCCGCCAGACGAACGCGCGGGTGATCATGGGCGAGGTCACCGAGATCGATCTCGCCGCGAAGACGGTGACGTCGAACCTGCTGGGGCGGTCGGACGTGCAGCCCTACGACAGCCTGATCGTCGCCGCCGGCGCGGGCCAGTCGTACTTCGGCAACGACCATTTCGCCGAGCACGCGCCCGGCATGAAGAGCATCGACGACGCGCTGGAGCTGCGCGGGCGGATCTTCGGCGCCTTCGAGGTCGCCGAGACAGCCCCCAACCCGGAGGACGTCGCGCGCTACATGACCTTCGTGGTCGTTGGTGCCGGCCCGACCGGCGTCGAGATGGCCGGCCAGATCGCCGAGATGGCGCACCGCACGCTGCGCCACGACTTCCGGCGCATCGACACGACCAAGGCCCGGATCATCCTGCTCGACGCCGCCCCGACCGTGCTGGGGACGTTCGGCGAGAAGCTCGCCGCCAAGGCCACCGCCAAGCTGGAGAAGATCGGGGTCGAGATCCAGCTCGGTGCCCGGGTCATCAACGTCGATTCCCGTGGCATCGACGTCGAGGACTCCGACGGCAACCGGCGCCGGATCGAGTCGGTCTGCAAGATCTGGGCCGCCGGTGTCGCCGCCAGCCCGCTGGGCAAGCAGCTCGCCGAGCAGTCCGGCGCCGTGCTGGACCGGGCCGGCCGGATCCAGGTGCAGCCCGACCTGACCCTGCCCGGTCACCCCGAGGTCTTCGTCGTCGGCGACATGGCCACCCTCGACCGGCTGCCCGGTGTCGCCCAGGTCGCGATCCAGGGCGGCCAGTACGCCGCCAAGACGATCGCCACCCGGCTGCGCAGCGGCCCGCCGATGCGCAACTTCGAGTACAAGGACAAGGGCAGCATGGCCACGATCTCGCGCTTCAGCGCGGTGGCCAGCATCAAGGGCGTGCAGCTCAGCGGGTTCCTGGCCTGGCTGATGTGGCTCGCGGTGCACCTCGTCTACATCATCGGGTTCAAGCACCGGGTGACCACCCTGCTGCACTGGACGGTGAGCTTCATCGGCCGCGGCCGCTCGGAGCGCACGGTCACCCAGCAGCAGATCTTCGCCCGGTCGGCGCTGCAACGCCTCGGCGACGGGTTCTTCCCGACGCTGCCGGACGACTGGGCCTCCCGTGGCTCGTCGGCGGTGACGCGGCCGGCGGCGCAGCCGGGCGCGGTACCCAAGGCCCGCAAGGCGACGGCCGAGCCGTCCCGGCTGACCCCGGACAGCCCGGCGACCGGTGGCACCGCCTCCGCCGGCACCGCCTGACCGACCGGCACCGAACCGGCGCACCGGTGAACCACCAGGCCGGCGAACACCGAGCCGGCGGCCCGCCAGGCCGGCGAGGCAGCGGAACAGAACAACGACGAGCCCGTCCCGGGGATGCGCCCGGGACGGGCTTGTCTCGTTCCGTCCCGGCGTCACGTCACGCGGTGTGATCACACAGAGTTGATCACACCGCGTGGCGTCACCCGGTCAGGAAGCCGCGAGGAAACGGTCCAGCACCCGCACACCGAAGCGCAGCGACTCGACCGGAACCCGCTCGTCCACGCCGTGGAACATGCCGGCGAAGTCGAGGTCCGGCGGCAGCAGCAGCGGGGAGAAGCCGAAACAGCGGATGCCGAGCCGGGAGAACGACTTCGCGTCGGTCCCGCCGGAGAGCATGTAGGGCACCGCCCGGGCCGCCGGGTCCTCCGCACGCAGCGCGCTGGCCATCGCGTCCACCAGCGGCCCGTCGAACCCGGTTTCCACCGCCTGGTCGTTCACCACCCATTCACGGCGCACCTCGGGCCCGATCAGCTCGTCGACCTGGCGCAGGAACTCCTCCTCCTGCCCGGGCAGGTACCGGCCGTCGACGTAGGCCGTGGCCTCGCCGGGAATCACGTTCACCTTGTGCCCGGCCACCAGCTGGGTCGGGTTCACGGTGTTGCGGATCGTCGCCCCGACCATCCGGGCGATCGGCCCCAGCTTCGCGATCGTGCTCTCGATGTCGCCCGCGTCGAGCTCGATGCCCAGCGCCTCCCCGAGCGAGTCGAGGAACACCCGCACGGTCGGCGTGACGACGATCGGGAACTGGTGCCGGCCGAGCCGGGCCACCGCCTCGCACAGCTTCGTCACCGCGTTGTCCTCGCTGAGCATGGACCCATGCCCGGCCCGGCCCGCAACGGTGAGCTTCATCCAGGCGATGCCCTTTTCCGCGGTCTCGATGAGATACAGCCGCAGGTCGTCCGAAACCGTGTAGGAGAAGCCGCCGACCTCGCTGATCGCCTCGGTGCAGTCGGCGAAATGGTCGGGATGGTTGTCCACCAGCCAGCGCGCCCCCAGCGTGCCACCGGCCTCCTCGTCGGCCACGAAGGCCACGACAAGGTCACGCGGCGGCCGGCGGCCCGATCGGGCCAGGTCACGGACGACCGCCAGGGTCATCGCGTCCATGTCCTTCATGTCGATGGCGCCGCGGCCCCAGAGACATCCGTCCACCTCCTCACCGGCGAACGGGTGCACGCGCCAGTCGGACGGATCCGCCGGCACCACGTCCAGATGGCCGTGGATCAGCAGCGGGGACCGGGTCGGGTCCGCGCCGGCCACCCGGGTCACCACGCTCGTCCGCCCCGGGGCGGACTCGAGCAGGACGGGCTCCAGCCCCACCTCGGCCAGCTTCTCGGCCACGTACTCGGCGATCGGCCGCTCGTGGCCCTCACCGTTCCCGCGGTTGACCGACTCGAAGCGCAGCATGTCCCGACACAGGTCCACGACCTCGGACTCGGCCGTGGGCGCCGGTCGGGCACCGGCGGGCGCGGCGGCAGGCCTCTGCCTGACCGCCGCAGGGTCCTCAGAGAGGTCGTGGGACACGTTTGCCATGCCCCCAGTCTGCTCTCCCGGCCGTGCGTTCACCGGAGCAGGGACGTACCGTCGGGCCAAGCGTTCCACGCCGGTTTCCGGTAGGAGGACCCGCCATGACGTTGTATCGCTGCCCGCGCGAGGATCTCGGCTGCTCCGCCACCTTCCCCACCACCGGTGACCTCGACTATCACCTGCACCTCACGCACTACTACGGACGTCTCGCGCGGTTCGGCGCGGCGCTGCCCCCCACGAGGGCGCTGCCCGGCGGGCCCAGGCCGGCGCGTCGGGTACCGGACGGGCTCGAAGGTGGCGCCGGCACGCCGACGACCGCGCAGTCCCGTCATGCCCGCGACGCCCGCCCCGTTGCAGGGGCAGGAGCAGGGGACCAGGCGGCGATCGACAGCGGCACCATCGGCGAGCGCCCGGCGATCGAGGCCGCGAACACGGGCGGCACGGACCGCCCACCGCGCCCGGCATCCGGCGTGGGCGTGGGCGACCGGAGCGTCAGCCACCGCGGCGGGGGCAACCGGGGCGGGGGCCGGACCGCCCGGTTCCCCCGCCGCCGACGCCCCGCGGAGCGCCGTGTGCGGGAGCTGACCGCGGCCACGGCGCCGGACAGCGAATCGGACGGCCGCAGGCGTCACTAGCCGTGCTGCTCGCGGCCCCGGATGCCACTCGGCGCCGCGGCCACAGCGGGCGCCGGGGTGCGCGGGTGGTCCGGTGCCAGGTTCGACCGGCCTGTGGCGGGCGGTCGGTTGCGCTGGCGGCGACACGCCGACCGGCCCCGTCGCCGCGGGGTTCCGTCCGGCATTGTTCACAACAGCGGCGCATCCGGCCCGTTGCGCGGGACCGGGTCGGCCGGGCACGGTCACCGGCGGGCAGAGGTCGCTCCACCAGGGCCCGTCGTCACCGCAGCGTCCCCCGGGAAGCCGGGAACTTCCCGGGGGAACACGGCGGAGGTCTCCCCCGCGAGGTCGGTGGCGCGACATCTCCGTCGGAGCCCCTGGCGTCAGGGGCGGCGCGGCACCGCCTCGACGGGTGTGTCCCCAGGCCCGGACACGGCCGGCGTCGCGGAGGTGGCTGGCTGGGCGCGACGACTCCGCGCCACGACGCCCGCCGCAGCGACCAGCATGAGCGCCAACACCACGCCCAGGACCCCGGTGGGCACACCCACGAGCTTCAGTCCGCTGAGCGACACCACGACGACGATCGCCGGGCGGATCAGCGCGCTGGTGGCGCTGCCCGCCGAGATCCGGGCGCCGAGGTAGACCCCGGGCAGCGAGCCGATGAGCAGCGAGCCGGTCAGCCCCAGCTGGAAGTCGCCGAAGAGCAGGTGGCCGAGCGACGCGGCGGCGACCAGCGGAACGGCCTGGGCCAGATCGGTTCCCACCAGCTGCGAGGCACGGATCGACGGGTACAGGGCCAGCAGCAGGACGATGATCAGCGAGCCCGAGCCCACCGATGTCATCCCGACGACGAGACCTCCGACGACACCGACGGCCAGCGTCGGCAACCGCCGGACGGTGACCTCGGCGGCGGCGTCGTCGGTCGGTGCGGGTCCGCGGCGGCGGTCGAGCTCCGCCTTCGCGAGCATGGCGAGCGCGGCGATGATCAGCACCGCCCCCATGAAGATCTTCATCCGGTCCTGGACGGCCTCGCCGTCGCCCATCGCGCGCAGGATCAGGACACCGCAGAAGCCCGCGGGCACCGAGCCCAGGACAAGCCAGGTGACGAGCCCGCGGTGGACCGTGCCACGGCGCAGATGCACCGTCGCCCCCACCGGCTTCATCACCGCCGACGCGACCAGGTCACTCGAGACGGCCGCGAGCGGCTGCACCCCGAAGAGCAGCACCAGAATCGGTGTCATCAGCGCGCCGCCGCCCATGCCGGTCAGCCCGACGACGAATCCCACCAGTACCCCGGCCAGGGTCACCAACGGGTCGATCTCCATATGTGGACCACCTTCCCGACGGGGATGATACGCATTTCCGGCGACAGTCCGCCCAGTGCGGACCGAGAGCAACCAGAGGTTCTCGATCCGCACCGGGACGGTGGGAGCCGTGGTCATTCCCGCCGCCACCACCCCGCTGGGCGAGCCCCGGTCGGACCCGCCGCCAGGTCCCACCACCCGCCAAATCATTCTCCGGCCAGTTCGCGACCCGGCACACCAACATTCCGGAAATTACCCCGCACCAATTCGCCGCAATTTCGCGGCGGAAAGATTTTTGTTTGTCGATGAATTCCGGGTGGGAGGCCCTTCATTGCTGCGGGGCCGCCGCACGTGAATTCAGCGATGGGGGAACGATGGGAAAGTCCGCACCACGTAGGATCCTCGCCCTCGCGGCGACGGGCGTTGCCGCCGCCGCACTGGCCCTGGGTCCGGGTGCCGGGTCCGCGCAGGCGTTCTGGGACGACAAGGGATACCACCAGAACAAGCACGACAAGGACGACTGGTTCGGCGACGACTGGTTCGGCGACAAGGACAAACGACACAAGGACAAGGACGACTGGTTCGGCGACAAGGACAAGGACAGGCGGCACAAGGACAAGGACGACTGGTTCGGCGACAAGGACAGGCGGCACAAGGACAAGGACAAGTGGGACAAGGACGGCTGGGGCAAGGAAGCCAGCTGGCACAAGGACAAGGACGACTGGCACAAGGACAAGTGGAGCAAGGACGACTGGCGCAAGGACAAGTGGGACAAGGACCGTAAGCACAAGGACAAGTGGGACAAGGACGACTGGGGCTGGTAGTCCGCTGCCCCCGTCACGTTCCTGACCCACCACATTCCTGATCCACCACGTCCCTGACCGCTGATCACCGCCGAGCCGGACAGCGGCATGAGGACGGCGCCGGGGAACAGGCCTGTCAGGATGCCGGCGACATCAGCGGGCACCGGCGGGACGTTCCCCGGCGCGCGGCCACCAGGCCGTCAACGCGGCGACCGGGCGGTCAGGTGACCAGCTCACCGAGGCCCCAGACGGCCGCCATCGCGAGGCCGGCACAGATCTCGACCAGCAGGCCGACCCCGAAGGCGACCGTCGCCGCCCAGGTCGACGCGCCCGCCCGCACCGGGTCCCGCAGGCGGGCGAGCTCGGCCAGGTAGATGCCGGCGAGGCCGCCCACCAGCAGGCCCACGACCGGCACGACGAAGAACCCGACGACAGCGCAGACCGCGCCGACGAGCATCGTCCCGATCGTCGCACCGGAGGCGGACGCGGCGCGGCCAGGCAGCACGTACTTGGCCAGGGAGCCGGCGACGAACAGCGCGCTCATCACCGCCAGCACGGCCCAGCGCCCCGAGCCGCCCCCGTCGGCGATCGTCCACCACACGCCGGCGCCCCAGACCAGCAGCAGGCCCGGCAGGACGGGGACGAGGACACCGACCACCCCGACCGCCATGACCAGGGCCACCGCGAGGAGCTCGACACCGCTCACGGCACCGTCTCCGTCACCTGGCCACCGGCGACACGCAACCGTCGGGTCACCCGCACCGCGTCGAGCAGGCGGCGGTCGTGGGTGACCAGCAGCAGGGTTCCCGCGAAGCCCTCGACGGCCTTTTCGAGCTGCTCGATCGCGGGAAGGTCCAGATGGTTGGTGGGCTCGTCCAGCACCAGGCAGTTCACCCCGACTCCCTGCAGCAGCGCCAGTGCCGCCCGGGTGCGCTCACCGGGCGACAGCGACGCCGACGGCCGGGTCATCTGATCGGCACCGAGGCCGAACTTTGCGAACAGCGTCCGGACGTCGGCGGCCGAGGCACCGGTGGCCTCCTCGGCGACGGCGGCCGCGGTGGACGCCCCACGGAACGCCGACCGCGCCTGGTCGATCTCGCCGAGGCGCACGCCGGAGCCGAGCGAGTGGGTGCCCGCACTCAGCGGCAACCGGCCGAGCAGCGCGGCGAGCAGGGTGCTCTTCCCACCGCCGTTCGGTCCGGTGATGACGAACCGGTCAGCCCAGGCGACCGTGAGGTCCACCGGCCCGAGCCGGAAACCGGGGCGCTCCACGACCGCGCCGGACAGCGTCGCGACCACGTCACCCGAGCGGGGCGCGGCGGCGATCGACATCCGCAGCTGCCATTCCTTGCGCGGCTCGGCGACCGCGTCCTCGCTGTGGTCCAGGCGGTCGAGCTGCGTCTGCAGGGTGCGGACGCGCCCGGCGCTCTTGGTCGCCGCCTCGATCCGGGCGCCCCGGGCGGAGCGGTCGGAGTCCGAGGAGCGGCGCTTCGCCCTGACCGCACCGCGCACCGACTGCTCCCGCTGCCGCTGTACCTGCCCGACGAGATCGGCGCGGCGGTCGGCGAAGCGCTCGTAGCGTTCGCGGGCCTGACGGCGCGCGAGCCCACGTGCTTCCAGGTAGGCGTCCCAGCCGCCCGCGTAGCGGGTGACCGTGTGCTGGTGCGGATCGATCTCGGCGACCCCGTCGATCGAACGGTCGAGGAACTCCCGGTCGTGGCTGACCACGACGAGCGCGCCCGCCATCTGCGCCACGTAGCGCTCCAGTCGCTCCAGGCCGTCGAAGTCCAGGTCGTTGGTCGGCTCGTCGAGCAGGGTGATGTCGAACCGGGAGAGCAGCACGCTCGCCAGCGAGCCGCGCGCGGCCTGGCCGCCGGACAGCGCGACCGTCGGACGGTCCAGCGCACCGGCGGGCAGACCGAGGTCGGCGACGACCTGCTCGGCCCGGGTGTCCAGGTCCGCCGCGCCGATCGCCAACCAGCGGTCCAGCGCGTGGCTGTAACGATCATCCGCGCCCGCCACCGAGCCGGACAGGTCGGCGGTGGCCTCGTCCAGGGCCTGCTGTGCCGCCATGACACCGGTCCGCCGGGCCAGGAACTCCCGCAGTGTCTCGTCGGCACGCCGGTCGGGTTCCTGGGGCAACAACCCGACCACGGCGGTGGGCGGCGAGAGGTCGATCCGGCCGCCGTCGAGGGGGACCAGGCCCGCGAGCGCCCGCAGCAGGGTCGACTTGCCGACCCCGTTGGGGCCGACCACGCCGAGACGGTCACCTGGCGCGACGGTGAGCGAGACGCCCGCCAGGACGACGGCACCGCCACGCAGCACGGTCAGATCGGAGGCGACAAGTGTGGCCGACATGGGTCCAGTGTCGTCCGCCGCGCGGGCGCTGTGTCAGCCGGTCACACCGACGCCCGGTCGACCTGGTCACGCCGGCGGCTGATCCGGGCCCGGGCCGGGGCACGGACGGGCAGCTCACCCTGGTCCCGCCGGGAAGCGAATTCGCCGCAGAGGCACCAAAACGTCCACAATGGTGCGATCATGCGGTGTCTATCTTCATACCGGCGCGTGAGCCAGCGGCGTCCGGGTAACCGGCGCCCGGGCCATCGGCGCCTGGTGGATGTCGACGTGCCCGCGCGCCGGGCGGCGTCGTGAACGTCGATCGCGACCACATCGCCGCGGCGCTGCCGGGCTACACCCTCGGCGCCGAGCTCGGCCGTGGGGGCTCCGGTGTCGTGCTCGCCGCCCGGGACGAGGCGGACCAGCGGGTCGCCGTCAAGATCATGTCGATCGCCGACGAGGAACGGCCGTTGTTCGGCGTCACCGGCGTACCCCGAGTTCTCGCCGCGACCGATCCCGACGCCGAGGCCGAGGCACGCCTGCTGGCCGGCCTCGACCACCCCCACCTGGTGAAGGTCTCCCACCACGTCCGCCACGGCGACGTCGCGCTGATCGTCATGGAGCTGCTCGACGGCGGCAGCCTGGCGCAGCGGGCCGTCGCCGGGCTCTCCGTCGAGGCCGCCTGCGCGATCGGGCTCGGCACAGCCGCGGCCCTCGGGCACGCGCATTCCCGCGGGGTCATCCACCGCGACGTGAAGCCCGCGAACATCCTGCACACCTCGGCCGGCGTCCCGAAGCTGACCGATTTCGGCATCGCCCATGCGGACGTCCCGAGAGCCGGCGGACGAACACCCGTCCGCGCATCTTCGGGCACTCCGCGTTACATGGCGCCGGAGCAGTTCACCCTCGGCGAGCTCGGCCCCGCGACCGACCTGTACGGCCTCGGCGTCGTGCTGTACGAGCTGCTCGCCCGCCGGCCCGTCTTCCAGGTGCGGCCGTCGACGAAACAGGGCTGGGCCAACCACCACGTCGCGGTCACTCCGCGCCCGCTGACCGGCATACCCGGGCCGGTCGCGCAGGTCGTCGAGTGGGCGCTCGCCAAGGATCCGGACCGGCGCCCGGCCGACGCCCGCGAGTTCGCCCTCGCCCTCGCCCAGGCGATGGCGGGCACACGTGGAACCGACTGGCTCACGCGGGCCCGGACGCCGACGTTCCTGGACGACGACGTCCGGGCGGCGGCCAGTCGCTTCCCGGCCCGGACCGCCGAGCGGCCGCGGCAGGCGAGCACGCCCCCCGGGGACGACCACGGCCTGGAGCCAGTCCTGGACAGACCGGATACGGTCGACGACGACGTCGCTGTCGACAGTGACACCGCTCCCGACGGTGACACCGCTCCCGAAAGGGCCGTCGCCGCTGACAGCGACGGTGACGCACTGACGGACAGCGAGCACCGCCCGCCGCCGGGGCACCCGCGGCGGCCGAGGAGATCCTGGAGGTCGGCACCTTGGCGACGATCTTGACGATCGAGCTGCCTGGATGAACGATCGCCCGATACCACGCCACCGCAGGGAGCCACCACCGCTGGCCGCGGCACAACGACCACGGGACCGGCTCGGCCGGCCACTGCCCTACGGCTCGCCCGGGGTCCCTCCACTCACCGAGGACCTGCCACGGTCGCCCCGGGAGATCCTGCTCGCCGCGCAGAACCTGCTGGACGAAGGCCTGTACTTCCAGGCACACGAGGTACTCGAGGCCGCCTGGAAGGCCGCTCCGGCCCTGGAACGTGATCTGTGGCGTGGGCTCACCCAGATCGTGGTCGGCCTCGTCCATGTCGGCCGCGGCAACCGGCAGGGCGCGATCACGCTGCTGAGGCGCGGGCTGGCCGGCCTGGCACCGCGACCACGCCCATCCGAGGGGCCGGCGTCCGCACCCGCCGCCATCGACTCCACTACCGCCGACTCCCCGCTCCCACCTGGCGGGCCGGACCGGCCCCGCGAGCCCGACGCGGCGGCACCCGCCGAACCTGCCGCCGGTCAGGCCGGTCAGGCCGGTCAGGCCGGTGGAGCCGGCGGCGGATGGGGACGACGTGACGTCGATCTTCCCGGCGTCACCGGCTGGGCCGACGATCTGCTGCGCCGGTTGGAGGCCGGTGAGGTGCCGGTGACGGACCTGCGACCGCCCCGCCTCCTTCGGTCCTGACACCGCCGGCGGTCCTGACACCGCCGGCCGGCGGTGTCAGGGAGCGGACGCGCGCTCGCCGGACCTGCGGCTGTCGCCCTGGCGGCGCAGGTGCACCGCCACGGCGATGCTGGTCACGGCGGCCCACGCGCACCACAGAGAGGTGACGGCGTCCGTCTCGAACCAGGCCAGCAGGCCGACCGCGGCCAGGTTGGCGGCGCCGAACCAGCGAAGGAAGCGGAGGCTGGAGACGAGCAGCGCACCACAGGTACTGAGCAGATACAGCACGATGACCGCGATGCCGGCCCACAGATCCACGCGGTACACGATGTGGTGATGGTCCGGTTGGGCTGTGACCGGCCCGTCGATCAAGGTCGCGGCGAGTGCCATCGCGCAGAGGGCCCCGGCGACGAGGCTCACGATCTCGTACCGCCGATGCGCGGGCACCCGTTCCAGCGCGAGCACCGTGACGGGCACGTACATCGGCAGGACGACGAAGGCGAATCCCAGGTAGATCGCGGTCGCGACCGTCTGGCCCGGCTCACCGACCGAACCCCGCAGGCTCCACCACACGAACGCCTCGACGAACGTGTGCCCGGCCAGCAGAATCGGCAACGCGGCAAGCGGCCACTGCGCACGACGCTGAACGTGTCGGAGCGCGTCGACACCCGCGGCGCCGATCACGGCAGCGGCGACGACGTCCGCCTCCGGGGAGAAGCACATCCGGAACCCACCCCCGATCGCCGCCCCTTCGAGTATCGCGCGGGCCGCCCCCGGTTGGCTCCGGTTGGCTCCGGTCCACCCGGAACAGCCGGCGGCCGCCGGATCAGGTGGGCGCCAGTGTCGTCGCCTCCGGTGCTCCGGGCGCGACGGCCGCCAGCAACGCCAGGAACTCCCGCTCGTCACGGGTCGGGATTCCCAGCTGCGCGGCGGCCCGCGCCTTGCGGGTGGCTCCGTGCTTCTCGTTGGTCACCACAAGGCTCGTCCGCTGGCTGACGCTGGCGGTGACCTCCAGGCCCGCGGCCGCCGCCCGGTCGACGAGCGCGCCGCGCTCGGTCCTGGTCGGTCCGGTGAAGACGACCCGCATGCCCTGGACCAGCGGGGCCCCGGGCGCCAACGGGCCGGGATTGCGGTAGCCGCACGGCGGCGGCCGCCCCGCCGCGGAGTAGCGCGGCGGATACACCGCGACACCGTCACGTTCGACACCACACCGGGTCAGCGGCAGCTCGAGGAACTGCTCCGCGGCGCGGCTGAGAATGCGGGGAAGAAGTGCTGCGAGAACCTCGGCGTCGTCCTCGGCGTCATGCGCCCGCCGCTGGGTGACACCCCAGTGCTCCGCGAGGGCCGCCAGCCGTAGGCTCGCCAGTTCCAGGCCGAGCCTGCTGGCCAGTGTCAGCGTGCACAGCCGCCATTCCACCGGCAGTGTGCGCCCGATACGCAGCCCCTCACCGGCGAGCATCCGCCAGTCGAATGCCGCGTTGTGCGCGACCAGAACGCGCCCGGCGAGCAGCTCGGACAGCTCGTCGACAACGGCCGCGAAGGTCGGGCTGCCGGCAAGGCGCTCCCGGGTCAGACCGTGGATGTGCACGGGACCGGGATCGCATCCCGGATCGAGAAGTGTGGACCAACGGCCCTGTACCGCGCCGTCGGGAGCTGTCAGCACAACGGCCACGGACAGCACTCTGTCCCGAGCGGGCGACAGGCCTGTGGTCTCCACGTCAACCACCGCGTACGGGCGCGGGAACCGCGCTGGAAAGCCGAGCGGGTCAGCAACCTCAGCACTCACAGCCGGAGATGATGGCGCAGACCTGCGACAACGGGGCGCCGCCCAGGACGGAGCAGTGCACGGGCAGCGCGTTCCTGGTGCGCACGGAGTGCCGCGCGAGGGAAACGGCAAATACTTCCCACACGGAACGGTGCTATTGTGCTTCCGTTGCTTGAATGCCGATCGACGTTCCGCGCCTGGAGCGTGCGGGCGGGTCCGACCGTCCCGCGCGTCCGCTGCGGGCACGGGTCGGAACCGTCTCGCCGATGCCTGCCGGGGCTTCGACGAGGCTTGCACCGGTCGCTGTCGGGGGCGGCGCGATGCGGCTCCTTCCGCTGTGGAGGCACCACCCGGGTGCCACCTACCAGACGACCTCCGGGTCAGGGCGGACCAGGGCGGCACAACGGTGCGCGGCGATCGAAAGCACGCGACAAAGGCGTCGAGATGTCGAGATGAAGTCCGCGGCACGGATCGGAGGGCGGGGGCGCGCAAAAAAGAGGTGAGATGAATGTTTGTCGTGCGGCCCGACCATCCCCTTACCTTTCCAGAGCCAGGGCCCACCCATCCACTCCGCCGGCTACGCGCATTGCACGGCTGGTCCTATGAAACCGTGGCGCGAATCGTCGCCGCGCGTGCCCGTGAACTCGGTGTCTCCAGCATGGCGGCCCAGCGCCAGAAAATCTGGCGCTGGGAGAATCGCGGGGTGATCCCGGATCGGATTTCCCAGCTCGCGCTCGCCCGCGAACTGGGCGTCTCGGACCACGAGGTAAGCGCCCATCCGTGGCCGACCTGGCTGCCTTCGCTCGGCGCACCGACCTGTGCCCAGCAGATCGCGACCCTGCGCGGGCTCCTGGAACAGGTCAGGGACACTCTGCGCGCCGGCGACAGCGTCACGGCGTCGGTTCTGGTCGAGCAGGGTCTGACCGTCCCCGTCGACGAGATGGTGCTGGATACCGCGCTGCTGCGCACGTCGGCGGTGCGCAACGCGATGGTCCGGGCGTCACGGCACGGCTCGCCACACCGCGCCCCCGGTCAGCTCCGTTCCTGACGGCGCCGCGGCATTCCTGACAGCCCGGAGCGCGGTCGTCCCGTACTGAGCCCGCGCGGGACGACCGCGCCGGAACCTCTCCGGCCAACCTCCTCCCCACGCACGAGCGGGTGCGGGAAGGTGAGGGTGCGGTGCCGGGGTCCGAGCCGTCAGCGGGCCGCCAGACCGACCAGCATGAGCACCAGCACGGCGAGCGCCACGATGGCGATCCCGAACGAGCCGGTGACGGCTGTCACAGCGGTGGCAGCGGTGACAGCCGCTGTGACCGACCATGGACCCACCCGGGCGGTCCGCTCTCCCACGGCCTGGCTCCTGGATCGGGCGCGGACGGAGTGGGATCCGCCGACCCGTCGGTGCCGGCAACGCCTCCGCTCGGCCCGGTGGCTGCGGGGTCGCGGGGGCCGGGGCGGCGCCGCGGCGGTCACCGTGCCGGCCGGTGCCCCGGGCGCGGCCTGCCCGCCGGGCACCTGCTGCGCCGCAGGTACTACATGCTGGTCCCCAGGTGCATGCTGTGCGCCAAGTACATGCTGTGTCCCAGGTACGTGCTGTGCCCCGGGTACGTGCTGTGCCCCGAACGCCGCCCGTCTCGACGCCGCGGCGGTGGTTCCGCCCCGGGCAGGCCTGCCGCCCGGGGCGCGCGTCCCGGCGGCGGTGTCCATCCTGGGGGCCGCCCGCGGCGCCGTCGTCTCGGCTCCGCCGGTTCGCTGGTCCTCGGTCCGCTGCTCGGGAAGCACACACCGCAGGTACGCCAGTGGCGCTCCCCGTCCCGCCGACGCCGCCGGGACGCCCCGCCCCGCCGGGACGCCCGCGCCGGGCCTGCGCCGGCCGGCGGCCGGGGACGCCGAGGGAGACGGCGTGGGCCGCGGCGGCGTCGGAGCCCGCACGATCGGCAGCAGCTCGACGTCCTGGGTGTCGAGATCGAGGATCCGGGCGTCGAGATGCGCGGTGGACAGCCAGCCCGCCGCGATCACCTCGTTCACCAGCGCCGTCAGGTCGGTGCCCTCGGCGTCACTGCTGACCGTCGGTCCCACGTCCGACAGGGCGAGCAGCTCCCGCAGCAGCGCGCGGATGTCGGGTCGCGCCTGCGCGTTCTTCGCCAGGGCGCGGGCGAGCAGTCCGTACAGGCGGCCGGGCACCCCGTCCAGGTTCGCCGGGTCATGCCGGACGCGGAACAGCACGGCGTCCGCCGAGCCCCCGCCGAACGGCGAACGTCCCGTCGCCGCGTACGCCACGGTGCAGCCCCAGGCGAACACGTCCATGGCCGGGTCGTTGAAGCGTCCGCTGATCTGCTCGGGGCTCATGTAGGCGGGGCTGCCCACCGACGAGCCCGCGCCCGTGAGCGACACCGTGTCGACGGCCTGGGCGATACCGAAGTCGACGACCCGCGGCCCCTCCCTGGTGAGCAGCACGTTGGAGGGCTTGAGGTCACGGTGGACCACGCCGGCGTCGTGGATGGCGACCAGTGCCTCGGCCAGGCCGACGGCCAGCGTGCGCAGCGAGTCACCGGCGAGCGGGCCGTGCTGGCGCACGTACTCGGCGAGGCTGGGCCCAGCCAGGTACTCGGTGGCCAGGTAGGGCGGATCGCCATCCGGATCAGCGGCGAGCACCCGGGCCGTGCAGGCGCCCGCCACCCGGCGCACGACCTCGATCTCGCGCCGGAACCGCGCCCGGAACTCCGGGTGATCGGCGAGCTCCGCCCGAATGATCTTCACTGCTGCCGGCGGACCGTCGGGCCCGCCCATCGTCCCGTAGTAGACCGTCCCCATCCCGCCGGCGCCGATGCGGCGGGTGAGCAGGAACGGCCCCAACCTCCTCGGAATCTCCATCCGCCGGGCTCCCCCCGTTCTGAATGTCCGGACAGACATCCACCGAAATCGTGCCCTGGCAAAACGGATGTACCGGAAATTTCTGCCAGACCGTGCTAGCCCTTACACCCGTTCGGGACCAAGGACCCACGAAGATTCGATCATGAATCGACCGCGACGCCCGTCACGCCGGCCCGGCCGACCCGGTCAGGAGCCACTGAGAGGCCTGCTGGGCGCCCTGCCGGCGGCCCACCGATCGCCGGGCCGCCACAGCCGGCCGCGGCACGCTCCGCCGCCTCCGCCGCGACGGCGCACCTCATCGAGGGTGACCGTCCGACCACGGAAGTGGCGCCCGCCCGAGGCACCTGCGGGCCCGCCCACCAGAGGAGAGCGCCCCGCCCACGGGACGAGACCACGCGGGCCGACGGCACACCCCGGCGATCCGGGCGCGTCCCTCCGATGCCCGCCTGCTCCGGGACCCGCCGAGCAGGTCCGGATCTTCCGCCCCTGGCCGATTTTCGCCGGACTCCCAGACGTCGTACAGTGCTCCCTACCAATGGCACAGTCTCTGTAGACGTGTTCGGGAGTCACCCCGTTCGGCCGCCTGTCCGCCACGGCACACGATTCCCGACCCTGACGTTAGGGTAGCTTTGTCGACGATACGCAGGGACGAATCCCATCCCGGCCTGATCCGCCGCAACGCTCTCCAGATCGGAGAGGTCGCAGAGCGGGTGGGATTGTCACTGCGAACGGTCCGTTACTACGAGGAGGCCGGTCTTCTCGTCCCCACGGGCCGCACACCCGGCGGTTTTCGCCTTTATGACGACGACGCGGTTGACCGCCTCCTTCTCATCAAGAAGATGAAGCCCCTGGGTTTCACTCTCGAGGAGATGCGGTCACTGCTCACGGTCCGCGACGAGCTGGCCGACCCCGGGTTGACCGCCCAGCGGCGGGTGGAGCTTCGGGAGCGACTTCGGACCTGGGCCGTCCTGGCCGAGCAGAAACTCGCGGCCCTGCGTGAACAGGCCGGTGTCGCCGAGGACTTCGTCGTCGGCCTGCACGGGGACGTCGAGCGGTCCCGTGCCGGCTCCGACGACCCGCACGGGCAGCCCGGCCAGTCGGCACAACCCGGCCAGTCAGCACAGCCCAGCCAGTCGGCACAGCCCAGCCAGTCGGCACAGCAGGGGCAGCCGGGCGGGCGCCAGAACCAGGCGGACGACCAGCAGGCCCGGTGACCAGTCCCGCCGCGCACCGCGCCGGGTTCGATCGCTCCGGCGCGTTCGGCGCCGCCTCCATGCCCGCCGGCGGGTCCGCAATATGCTGGGTTCGCCCCTGCCGGCCACGGCGCGGCAGCCGAATCCGCCCCGGCCGGCGCGGTCGCGCCAACCCCACAGTCACCCCGCCCGCGATACCGACGTAAGGGTCGAATTGTCCACGACTGGCAACATCACCCCGTCCTCAGCCCACCGCGGCAGCTACGAGATCGGCGAGGTCGCCACTCTGGTGGGGCTGTCCCTGCGGACGGTCCGCTTCTATGAGGAGGCTGGACTGCTCGTGGCCGTCGGGCAGGCCGACGGTGGCGGGCCGCTCTACGACGACGACGCGCTCGACCGTTTCCTTCTCATCAAGAAGATGAAGCCGCTCGGCTTCACCCTCGACGAGATGCGCGCGCTGGTGGGCCTGCGGGAGGAGATCGAGCAGGACGGGCTTCCCCGGCAGCGACGCGAGGAACTGCACGAACGTCTCTCCGCCTGGGTCAGCCTCGCGGAGGACAAGCTGGCGTCGCTGCAGGAGCAGGTGCGCGTCGCCGAGGACTTCATGGTGACGCTGCACGACGACAGCGTCCGCGCCCGGCTGCGTTTCGACGCCGACCCGGACGCCTACTGACGCCTGCCGCTCCTGCCACCGCCGCTCCTGGCACCGGCGGCTCCGGGTCGGCACCGACGCTGTGCTCTGCCAGCAGCAGATCTGCCGGAGGCAGAGCACACCCCTGGCGGCCGTCGCCGTCGGTGAGGCTGGCAGCGCCGGCCCTTCGTCGTCTCCCACCCCCGCCGGGCCGGCGGGAGGTCAGCCACCATGCACACTTCGTCCAAGGCTCACCCACAGCTGCAGGCCCGCCCACAGCTGCAGGCCCACACCCGGTTCCCGGCGCAGGCGCAGCTCCCGGCCCACGCGGGCGGTGACGCCACGGGCTCACCGTCCGGACCGTCCGAGGAGCACGTCTTCCAGCGGCTTCTCGCGAACCGCATCGTGTTCCTCGGTTCGGCGGTCGAGGACGCGATGGCGAACGCCATCTGCGCCAAGCTGCTTCTGCTGGCGGCCGACGACCCGACCGCGGACATCTACCTGTACATCAACTCACCGGGTGGCTCCGTCAGCGCGGGAATGGCCATCTACGACACGATGCAGTACGTCTCGAACGACGTCGCGACCGTCGCACTGGGGCTCGCCGGCTCGATGGCCCAAGTCCTGCTCACCGCGGGCGCGCCCGGCAAGCGCTACGCACTGCCACGGTCACAGGTGCTGATGCACCAGCCATCCGGCGGCATCGGCGGCGGCAGCTCGGACATCGCGATTCAGGCCACGCAGATGCTGGCCACCAAGCGCCTGCTCCAGCGGCTGATCGCCCTGCATTCGGGGCAGCCGGCCGAACGCATCGAGGCGGACGCCGACCGGGACCGCTGGTTCACCGCCGAGCAGGCACGTGAGTACGGCCTGGTCGACCATGTGCTGCACCGTGCCGGCGAGCTGACCGACGGCCCGGCGGGAGGCCCGGCCGGCGGCCCGGCGGGTGGCCCGCCCGGCGGCCTGGTGGACGTCTCAGCGCGCCACGACCGCGTGCCACGCCACGGCGGACCGGCTCCCGAAACCCGGGTGGCCCGACCCGCCTGACGCAGGGGGCACGGCCAGGCCCGCCGCCCCGGGACGGACCGCGGGCCGGCGCTGCAGCCCGGGCCGCGGCGAGAGCGGGTACCGGTGGCGGGCGAGCGCCCGGCGGGCCAGGTGGCGGCCGAGGACCACGTGCGGACCGGAGAAACCACCGGACACGATCTCGTGCGGCCCGGCCACCCCCACCTGGCCCGCCTGGCCCACCAGACCGCCGACCGAGCGGACAGCGCTGACGCCGAAGCCGGCGCTGAAGCTGGAGCTGGGGCTGTAACTGGAACTGACGAAACCGACCGGGCGGGCGGGCTGCGCGGGCAGGGGCTCATAGCGGACGAGCTCACCCATCACGACGACGAGCAGGTCGACCAGCCTGATACCCAGGGCGCGGCAGATCGCCGCGAGAACCTCCGAGGAGGCCTCCTTGCGGCCGCGCTCGACCTCCGAGAGGTACGGCATCGACACCTGCGCCGCGTCGGCGACGTCCCGCAGGGTGCGGCCCTGCTCGCGCCGCAGCCGGCGCAGCGCCTCTCCGTACAGGTCACGCAGCGGCGGCGTGACCGCCTCGCGGGCCCCGGCCACCGGTCCGTCGGTTGTCGTCACGCCCGCGTCCTCTCCCCGCCCTGCCCCTGCACGCAGGGTACGCGCCCCGACGCGCCGGGACGACGGCCATCTGGTCAGGAACCTGCCGAACCCACCGCGGTCCGCAGCCGGTGGGCGAGCGAGGTGTGTCGCTGGCCGTGGCCGGCCGACCGGACCGCCTGGCCGATCGCGCGCCGCGACCCGACGATCACCACCAGCCGTTTCGCGCGGGTCACCGCCGTGTAGAGCAGGTTGCGCTGGAGCATCATCCAGGCGCTCGCCGTCAGCGGGATGACCACGGCCGGGTACTCGCTGCCCTGCGAGCGGTGGATCGTCACCGCGTAGGCGTGCACCAGCTCGTCAAGCTCGGTGAAGGCGTAGTCGACGTCCTCGTCCTCCTCCGTGCGCACGGTCAGGGTCTGGTTGTCCTCGTCGAGCGCGGTGACGACGCCGAGCGTGCCGTTGAACACGCCGTTCGCGCCCTTGTCGTAGTTGTTGCGCACCTGGGTGACCTTGTCGCCGACCCGGAAGACCCGCCCGCCGAAGCGGCGCTCGGCCCGGTCCGGGCGAGCTGGGGTGAGCGCCTCCTGCAGCGCGATGTTGAGCGCGCCGGCACCGGCGGGCCCGCGGTGCATCGGCGCGAGCACCTGGATGTCACGGCGCGGGTCCAGGCCGAACTTCGCCGGGATGCGGCGGGCGACGACGTCGGCGGTGAGGGCCGCGGCCTGCTCGGCGTCCTCGGCGGCGAAGAGGAAGAAGTCGTCGAGCCCGCGCACGTGCGGCTGCTCGCCCCGGTTGATGCGGTGCGCGTTCGTCACCACACCCGACTCGCTCGCCTGCCGGAACACCTGGGTCAGCCGCACGTGCGGGATGGGAGTGCCGGGGGCGAGCAGGTCGCGCAGCACCTGCCCGGCGCCGACGGACGGGAGCTGGTCGACGTCGCCGACCAGCAGCAGATGCGCGCCGGGTGCGACCGCCTTGACCAGCTTGTTCGCCAACAGCAGGTCGACCATGGACGACTCGTCGACCACCACCAGGTCGGCGTCGAGCGGGCGGTCACGGTCGAAGGCCGCGTCCCCGCCGGGGCGCAGCTCCAGCAGCCGGTGCACGGTCGACGCCTCGTGGCCGGTCAGCTCGGCGAGCCGCTTGGCGGCCCGCCCGGTCGGCGCGGTGAGCACGACCTTCGCCCGCCGCGCGCGGGCCAGCTCGACGATCGACCGGACCGTGAAGCTCTTCCCGCACCCCGGCCCGCCGGTCAGCACCGCCACCCGTGACGTCAGCGCCAGGGTCACCGCCGCCCGCTGGCCCTCGGCGAGCTCGACGCCGGTGCGCCCGTGCAGCCAGCCGAGCGCCCGCTCCCAGTCGACGTCCGCGAAGGCCTCAAGGCGGTCGGTGTCGGCCCGCAGCAGCCGCAGCAGCTGGTTCGCCACCGAGACCTCGGCGCGGTGGAACGGCACCAGGTACACGGCGGCCACCGGCTGCTGCGGGTCCTCCCCCGGCACCTCCTCCCGGGTGACCCCCTCCTCGGCGACCAGCTCCGCGAGGGCTTCGATCACGGCCCCGGTGTCGACGGCGAGGATGCGCACCGCGTCGCTGATCAGCTGGTTCTCCGGGAGGAAGCAGTGACCGCCGTCGGTCGCCTCCGACAGGGTGAACAGCAGGCCGGCCTTGATCCGCTGCGGGCTGTCGTGCGGGATGCCGACGGCCTGCGCGATGACGTCCGCGGTGCGGAACCCGATCCCCCAGACGTCGGTGGCCAGCCGGTAGGGCTCGGTGCGCACGACGCCGATCGAGGCGTCCCCGTACTGCTTGTAGATCTTGACCGCGAGTGACGTCGAGACACCGACGCCCTGGAGGAAGACCATGACCTCCTTGATGGCCTTCTGTTCGTCCCAGGCGGCCGCGATCGCCTTCGTCCGCTTCGGGCCGAGCCCCGGGACCTCGATGAGGCGCTCCGGGGTGTTCTCGATGACGTCCAGCGCGGTGAGGCCGAAGTGGTCGACGATCCGCTCGGCGAAGCGCGGCCCGATCCCCTTGACCAGCCCGGAGCCCAGATAACGCTGAATACCCTGGATGCTGGCCGGCAGGACGGTGGTGTAGTCCTCGACCTGGAACTGGCGCCCGTACTGGGGGTGCGACCCCCACCGCCCGCGCATGCGCAGCGACTCGCCGGGCTGCGCGCCGAGCAGCGCGCCGACCACCGTCAGCAGGTCACCACCACGGCCGGTGTCGACGCGGGCGACCGTGTAGCCGGTCTCCTCGTTGGCGTAGGTGATCCGCTCCAGCACCGCCTCCAGCACGGCGAGCTGGAACGGCGCCCGGCCCGCGGCGGTATCCGCGGCACCACCCGCGGCAGTCGTGGACACGGCTGCTCCCTCCAGATCCTCATGCTCGGGCCGCCGGCGCGCGCGGGACGTGTGCGTGGACGTCACTCTGATTATCAGGCCCGGTCACGACACCTCCGGGGGCGATGCGGTTCCTGGCCTGGTGGATCAAGATCCCGAACCTCGGGTTACCCCTACCGCCGGGCGCTGGGGCGCTGGAGCCGGCCCGCCAGCGCGCCTGGTGTTGCTACCGGACAAGCGTGAAGGATTTTGGTTCTCAGGACGACCAAAATCCTTCACGCTTCCCACCTGCCAACCCCTCCAACGCCTCATGGTCCGGGGAATCCTGCTCATCGGCCCTTATCTGCGGCTGCTGGGCCGGCCCACCATCACCGGCGCGGAGAACATCCCGCCCAGCGGCCCGGTCGTTCTGGCCAGCAATCACCTTGCGGTCGCCGACTCGTTCTTCCTGGTCTGGCTGATTCCCCGCCGCGTCACGTTTCTGGCCAAGCAGGAGTACTTCACCGGGCGCGGGTTGCGCGGCCGGCTGGTCGGGCTGCTGTTCCGCGCGGCGGGCCAGGTTCCCGTCGACCGCTCCGGCGGCACGGCCGCGGCGGCGGCGCGGCGCGCGGGAGCCGGCGTCCTGTCCGCCGGTGGAGCCTGGGGCGTCTACCCGGAGGGGACACGCTCTCCTGACGGCCGCCTGCACAAGGGCCGTACCGGCGTCGCCCGGGTCGCCCTCGCCACCGGTGCGCCGGTCGTTCCAGTGGTGATGACGGGCACCGAACGGGTCAGCCCACGGGGATGCCGCCGATGGCGGCGCGGGAAGGTGCACATCACCGTCTGCCCTCCGCTGGACTTCTCCCGCTACCGCGACCTGCTCGGCCCGGCCGTGCTCGATCTCGCGGGGCCGGCCTCGCCCCACCAGCGAGCCGTGACCAGATCCGTCACCGACGAGCTGATGCGGGTGCTCGCCCAGAACTCCGCCCAGGAGTACGTGGACGCCTACGCGGCCAACCACCGGAAGCCTGAGGAACCGGCCGCCTGACGCACCGGTTGCCTGACGCACCGGCCTCGCGCGCCTCTGGCGGGCTGACCCGTCGGTGCCGCTCGCCGGGGGCGCGCGACGACCATCACATCCCGCCGGACGTCCAATGGCGGGCGCCATCCGAACACGGATGCGCTGGGCACGGCGCCTGTCCGCGGTAAACCGGTCGGCCCGTAAAGGCCATCCCCCCGAATGCGGGGATCCACGAAGGCCAGCGCACCCACCAAAAGCCGCACTTCGCTCTTTACGGTTGCCGTCGTGCACGCCAGAAGGGCCTTTGTGGCCGCATTCACCCTGTCGGTCCTGCTGCTTGCGAGCTGGTTCGGTCTTTCTCCCGGGACGACGGCGGCGGCATGGGCGGAGACGCCGAGGCCGGCCTGCGGCGGCCGGATCTCCTCGACGGACGACGTCGTCGCTCTGATCACCGAGTCCGCCGACTGCCCGGGCTCGGTGAACGGCTACTGGCGCAACCAGCTCGGGACGGCGTGGACCGAGCCGCACTACGTGCCGTACCGCAACGGCGAGATCCCGAAGATCGCCTGCGCGGACGGCGTCACCGATCCCCAGGTGTTCGCCGACAACGCCCTCTACTGCACCCTCGACGACACGATCGCCTACAGCACGGACTTCATGTCCCGGCTCGCCGACGACGGCGGCCCGTCCTACCCCGCCTTCGTGGTCATGCACGAGCTGGGCCATCGCGGCGACCGGATCGCCGGCGTGCTCGGCGCGGTGTCCCGCGCCGAGGAGAACCAGGCCGACTGCCTCGCCGGCAACCAGGCCCGTTTCGCCGTCGACGCGGGCCGGCTCACCCAGGACGAGGCCGTGAACGGCACCACGCTGTTCTACAGCCTCGGCGACACCCGCGGGGGCTGGCTCGACCAGGGTGGCACCGCGCCGGACGCGCACGGCACGCCGGCCCAGCGCGCCCAGTCGTTCTCGCTGGGGTACCAGCAGAGCATCGCCACCTGCCGCACCATCGGTCAGTCCCGGGACGGCAACGTCCCGCTGATCTGACCCGGGGCGGCCTGATCCGGCTCAGCAGCGCCGGCCGGCGGAGCCCGGCGTCGTGGAGCGCCCGGACACCGAGTCCCAGTGGATGCGGATCCAGGTCGGCCGCTCCAGGTTCGCCGCCCAGGGTGCGAGCCCGCGGGCCTCGAGCCGCCTGATCTCGGCGTCGTCGCGGACGGCCTCGGCGTACCCGTTCATCAGGACGCTCCAGCCGACCCGGACGGTCTCGTCGAAGCCGTCGACCTCGAACGCGACCACGCTGTGGCTGGTGGCGGCGGAGAGCTTGGACCCGACGCGGGACCGGAACGCGATGGTGTTGCCGTCCACGATGTAGTTGACGGGGAGCACGAGCACCTCGCCGTCGGCCGCGAACGCGACCCGGCCGATGCGCTCGCCGCCGACCAGGCGCAGGCACACGTCGAAGGTGAGGACGCCGAAGCCGGCGTGGTCACGCGGGATGTCCTGCCCGGGGATGCCCCCCAGGTCACCGTCAGCCCGTGCGGCGGCCGTGGCCGCCGGAGCGCCGATGTGCGCAGGAGCAGGAGCATTGGTCCGCGTCATGACGGCCTCCCTGGTCGTGGATCTGGTCGCGGAACCGGGGTTCTGACCGGTTACCGGGCCACCGTAGGCGTGGCCCGCCCGCCGCGGGCAGTGTCGGTCGCCGCGTTCGGATGGTTCCTGCGGCCGGTCACCGGCCGCCGTCCGGACGGGCGGCGCCCGGGACCGATGGCCGCCGGAACCGGGCCGCGGCGCCCGATGGCTGCCATCCGCGCCTGGCGGCGTCGCGGACGGCAAAGGCCACGACATAGGCCACATCCGGGGCCGAAAACTCCAACAAGCACCACCCTTCGAGAGCATCCAGCTACGTTCAGTGCATGGACGAGGTTCCTCGCGGCGTAGGACGGACGGCGCTCGCCACGGCCTGGATCCGGGCCAGGGCGAGCCGCCGGCCGGACCGTCTCTTCGACGACTGGCTCGCGCAGCTCTTCGTGGACGCGGCCGGCGACGCGGTGCCCGTGGTCCCACCCGACGCCGACGACCAGCTGCGGATGTGGGCCAGAACTCTGATGACCTACCTGGACGTCCGCACCCGCTTCTTCGACGACGAGCTGGGCGCGGCGGTGGCCGCCGGCTGCCGGCAGGTGGTGGTGCTGGCCGCCGGACTGGACACGCGGGCCTTCCGGCTGCCCTGGCCGGACGGCACCCTCCTGTTCGAGGTCGACCGCCCCGACATGCTGTCGTTCAAGGAGCGGGTGCTCGCCTCGACGAGCTTCCGGCCTCGGTGTGAACGCCATCCGGTGGTCGCCGACCTGACCGAGGACTGGGTCGACCGGCTGCTGCGGGCGGGCCTGCGCCCGAGCCTGCCCACGGCCTGGCTGGCCGAGGGCATTCTCGTCTACCTGGAGGCCGCCCAGGCCGAGCGGCTGCTGACGAACGTCACCGACCTGTCCGCACCGTCGAGCCGGTTCGCCCTCGAGGACGCGACCGGCCTGTCGAAGGAACTGCTCGACGAGGTGCGCCGGATCCCGCCGATGGGTGAGTTCGCCGACCTGTGGCACGGTGGCCTGCAGGGCGAGTCGGCGGCCTGGCTCGGTGACCACGGCTGGCGCGGCCACGAGACCACCTTCACCCGGGCGGCGGACCGGCTCGGCCGGCGACCGGACCAGTCGATGCCCGTCGAGGGGTCCTTCGTGACCGCCCAACGGACCGGCCCGTCGGAGCCGGCCGGTGTCACCCGGGCCACCGCGCCGCGCCACGCCGGGGCGACCGAGAGCAACCGGCTCAACGGGCGCCGCCCCACGGCGACCACCGGGTGAATTCCACCTTTCGGCGAACGCGCGTGTTCCGACGCGCGGAACGGAATACAACGCCGCCTGTTCGCATACTCTGACGTGGATGTCCGAGAACGAGATCCTTCGGCGAGCGAGCTACGGCCCCACCAGTCCGGTGGTCGGAGCGCGCGGTTCACGTACCCGCACACGAGTCGTGGAGACGGCCCTGGGCCTATTCGAGGCGCAGGGCTTCCACGGCACGTCGGTGGATGACATCGCCAAGGCCGCCGGCGTGTCCCGGGCCACGCTGTATCAGTATTTCGAGAGCAAGGAGCAGATCTTCATCGAGCTGCTCCAGGAATGCGGAACGGCGCTCATGCGGGTGGTCCGCCGGATCGGCCCGCTGGAACCCACCGAGCTCGGCTTCGACAATCTGCACTGGTGGCTCGGCGAGTGGGCGTGGGTCTACGACCGGTACTCGACCATGTTCGTCCAGTGGGCGAACATCAGCTCGCCCGGCACCCCGATCCCGGAGATGGCCAGCCGCTTCCTGGCTGACTATCACGAGCGGATCGCTCGGCGGCTCACCGCCTCCGGTGTGACCGGCATCGATCCCGTGGACGCCGCGGTCGTGCTGACCACGCTGGTCAACGCCGCGAACTACACGCGGCACGTCGACGGCGCGGCCGGCCCCGCAGCCGGGCGTACCGCCGGCCAGGGCAGCGGTCCGGGTACCGGCCCGGGCGGCGCGCGGCCCGCCGCACGCTCCACCCCGATCAGCACGGAGCACCTGACCGACGGGCTGGCCGTCCTCATCCAGCTGCTGCTTTTCCCACAGACACCGCCAGCCGTTTTCGCGCAGCTCGGCCGTGAGATTCCGACGCCGCGCCCTCCGAGCGGCGGCGAGCGGCTGTGGTCCGCACCATCGGCGGCACCGGCCTCGACATCAGCACAACCGCCGGGCCCGGCGGCGCCCGCACAACCACCGACACCGGTTTCTTCACCGGTCGCCGCACCGCGCCCCGATGACCGGTTCGCCGGCCTCAGCAGCCGGGCGGGAGCCACTGTCGCCCGGCTGCTCGACGCCGGCGTCCAATGCTTTACCGAAAAGGGTTACCACCAATGTTCGGTGGATGACGTCGTCTCACTCGCCGGTTACGCCCGCGGAACCTTCTACAAGTATTTCGACGAAAAGCTCGACCTGCTGGTTGCGTTGAGCGACCGGGCACTGGGAGCCATCACCGAGCTTGACGAAAGGCTGCGCGGAATCCGCGCGGCGGCCACACCGGCCGCGTCCGCCGCGTCCGCCGCGCCCGATCCCGGCGATCTGCGTGACTGGCTGGGTGCGGTCGCGACCTTCGCGCTGCGGTATCTCGGGGTCACCCGGGTGTGGCTCGACCAGCAGCCACACCATGCGCGGCTGGACGAGGTCCGGCGGGTGATGAGCGAGCGGCTGCACACCGGCTACGCCACCGTCCCCGGCGGCGGCCGGTGGCCGCACCCGCTCGACCCGCGGATCGCCAGCATCGCGTTCTTCACCGTGCTGGAGCGGCTGCCCGAGGCGCTCGTCGACGCCGCCCCGGAGCGGCCCGTGGCACAGATCGTGGACGTCATGGCCGCGGCGCTCGACCGCACCCGCCTGCTCACCGGCGTCAGCCTCCCGGTGGCACCCGACCTGCCGTAGTCCCTGGTAGGAGCGGATCTCCAAGTCGTCACGGCAGGAAGCAGCACTGTCGCCGTCAGTGAACTTCAGCGCCGTGGGCGGAACACGAATAACCTCGTGACCTGTGATTGCCGGCACCACCTGGTCCCGGATTCGGTCGCCCGCGCCGTTTCGTGACGGTGCGTGGCGCCGCACCGCCGTCGCGCCCCCGCGGCCCGTGCGTACGACCGAGCCCGACGACCGCGGTGCCCGGCGGGCACGGATCCGTGGCGGTTCTGCGATGTCCTACGAGGCGAGAACGGCCCTTCCACGGCCACGGTGGGAGGCCCGCACAAGGAGGTCACACGGGTGAGCACCCTGGTCAAGCCCGGTACGCGCTACAAGTCCACGGTGTGCGACACCGAGGTGATCATAGTCAAGCCCGCGTCCGCCGCCATCGATCTGCGGTGTGGTGGGCATCCGGTGGTCCAGGTCGGCGAGGAGGCCCCCGCCGGGCTGGCGCTCGACCCCGCGTTCTCCGCCGGCACGCCGCTGGGCAAGCGTTTCGCCGACCCCGAGTCCGGGCTGGAGCTGCTGGCCACCAAGGCCGGCGCCGGCTCGCTGTCGATCGGCGACGTTCCGCTTCCGCTGAAGGACGCAAAGCCCCTCCCCTCCTCTGACTGACGGGCGAGAAGCACATGCACCTCGGGATGCTGTTGGAGATGGCCGCGGACGGCTTGGCCGACCGCGTCGCGCTCGGCCCGCTCGCGGGCGGGCTCACGTTCGCCGAGCTCGGGCACCAGGCGCGCCGGGCCGGCGCCGCGCTGGCGGCGATGCCGGGTGACCGGGTCGGCCTGATCGATCTGAACTCCCCCGCCGTGCCGCTGACGCTGTTCGGGTCGGCGCTGGCGGGCAAGCCGTTCGTCCCCATCAACTACCGGTTGGCGGACGAGCAGCTGCGCGCGATCGTCGCCCGGACCGCGCCGGCGACGATCGTCGTCGGGGCGGGTGTCGCCGAGCGGCTCGGTGACATCGACGGCATCCACCTCGTCACCCGGGCCGAGCTGCTCGCCATCGCGGCGGACAGCGAGGCCAAGGAGGCCGACGGCTGGGGCGGTGATCCCGAGGACATCGCGGTGCTGCTGTTCACCAGCGGCACCACCGGCGAGCCCAAGGCGGCCGTCCTGCGCCACCGCAACCTCACCGAGTACGTGATCACCACGGTCGAGTTCGCCGGTGCCGCCGACGACGAGGTCGGGATCGTCAGCGTCCCGCCGTACCACATCGCCGGTGTGTCCGCGTCCTGCTCGGCCACCTACTCGGGGCGCCGGACCGTGCAGCTCGAGAGCTTCGAGCCGCGGGCCTGGGTGGACCTCGTCCGGGCGGAGTCGGTCACCCACGCGATGGTCGTGCCGACCATGCTGGGCCGCATCCTGGACGTCGTCGAGGCGGACGGGCTCGGCCTGCCGTCCCTGCGGTCGATCTCCTACGGCGGCGGGCCGATGCCGGTACCGGTCATCGAGCGCGCGGTGACGATGCTGCCGCACGTCGGTTTCGTCAACGCCTACGGGCTCACCGAGACGTCCAGCACGATCGCGGTGCTGGGCCCGGACGACCATCAGGCGGCGATCGGCAGCACCGACCCCGAGGTGCGGGCCCGGCTGGGTTCGGTCGGCCGGCCGCTGCCCAGCCTGGAGGTCACGATCCGCGACCCCGCCGGCGTCGAGGTGCCGACCGGGGAGCGCGGCGAGATCTGGGTCCGCGGTGGCCAGGTGTCCGGGGAGTACCTCGGCATCGGCCGGATCGAGAACGACGGCTGGTTCCCGACCCGCGACGAGGGCCACCTGGACGCGGGCGGCTACCTGTTCGTGCACGGGCGCCTGGACGACGTCATCGTGCGCGGCGGGGAGAACATGTCCCCGGGCGAGATCGAGGCCGTCCTGATCACCCATCCCGCCGTCGAGGAGGCCGCGGTCGTCGGCATCCCGCACCGCGAGTGGGGCGAGCAGGTCGTCGCGGCCGTCGTCGCCTCCGGTGAGGTGACGGAGGAGGAGCTGCGCAGCCACGTGCGGGCGCAGCTGCGCTCCAGCCGCACGCCCGAGCACATCCAGTTCCGCTCGGAGCTGCCGTTCAACGAGAACGGCAAGCTGCTGCGCCGGGTCCTGCGCAGCGAGCTGGAGAACGCGTTCACCTGAGGGTGGACAGAACGGGGCGCTGACGGGGCTCCTGCCGGCCGGACGGTGACGTCCGGCCGGCCAGGCGCTGGTCACGCGCCGGTCAGCCGCCGGACGGTCAGCCGCCGGCCGGCCGGTCAGCCCATGGAGGCGTTGACGAGCACGCCGATGCCGTAGGTCGCCGAGGCGGCCACCAGACCGAGCAACAGCTGGCGGGCCCCGCTGTAGACGAACGACCGTTCGGTGAACCTGCTGACGACGGCCCCGAGCAGGAACAGAGCCAGCGCGGCGAGCATCGCGGCCAGCGCGAACGAGGAGAACCCGAGCAGGTAGGGCGCCACCGGGATGACCGCCCCGACGGCGAACGCACAGAACGACGCCCCGGCCGCGCCGATCGGGGAGGGCAGCTCGTCCAGGTTCAGCCCGAGCTCGGTGCCGACATGCGCCCGCAGCGCGGAGTCGGGCCGGTTCCCCAGCTGGCGCGCCACCGACGCGGCGGTCTGCGCGTCCACCCCCTGGCCCTGGAAGTAGGCCGCCAGCTCCGCGGCCTCGGCCTGCGGGTACAGCTCCAGCTCGCGGCGCTCCACCTCGATCTGCGCCCGCATCGCCTCGTTCTGCGACCGGACGGAGGTGTACTCCCCGGTCGCCATCGAGAAGGCCCCGGAGGCCAGGCCGGCCAGGCCGGCCAGGATGACCGCCGGCCGCCCCGCCGCCCCGCCCGCGAACCCACTGATCAGCGCGACGTTGCTGACAAGCCCGTCCATCGCGCCGAAGACCGCGGGGCGCAGCCAGCCGGCACCCGCGGAATGAGCGGAATGGCCGGCCGGATGCGCCTCCGCCGGCCGCGCCCCGCTCTTCTCGTCAGTTCCCACGGGTTTCGAGGCTAAGGCCGACCGCCACCCGGCGCAGCGCCTTCGTGACGGATCTATCCCACATGCACGAAGGGGCGGTTCTCCGGGTCCGGCTCGGCCTCGCGCACGATCTCGCGGGTCATCGAGGCGACCTCGCCCACGCCGAAGAACACGAACCGCGCCAGGTTCTGCAGCGGGTTGCCCTCGGACCACTCGAAGTACACATGCGGCCGGGTGCCGGTCAGGTCCCGCAGGTGCAGCAGCAGCGCCGCGATCGCGTTCGGCACGGACGTGCTGGTCAGCCTCAGGATGCGGTACCCGTGCCGCTCCCGCCCGTGGACGACCAGCTCGCTCTCGAACTCCGACGAGTCCGGGACGTCCACCTCGATGAACAGCAGATGCTGCGCGGGCGGGACGTGCAGCAGCTCGTGCGCCTTGCTGGCCTTGTCCGCGTACTCGGCGGCCTCGCCGGTGTCGAACTCGTTGGCGACCAGGTGCAGCGCCCCGGCCCGCGCCGCCTCCTGCACCCACCGGGTCGCCGTCGGGTCCAGCTCGACCCCGGTGACCCGCAGCTCGAACGAGCGCACCGCCCGGGACAGGAAGGACACCAGCAGGATCACGATGATGAAGATCGAGCCGATGATCAGCCCGTCCGGCCGTTCGATGATGTTCGCGATGGTGGTGTAGACGAACACCGCGCTGATCACGCCGAACCCGGCCGCCCCCCGCCAGCCGCCACGGTGGTGCGCCGAGATCGTCACCGCGACCGACGCCGACGTGATCAGCACCAGCACTCCGGTGGCATAGGCGCCGCCCTGCTTGTCGACACTCGCGTCGAACACCAGCGTGACGACGAAGCCGATCGCCGTGAACACCAGCGCCAGCGGCCGGACCGCGCGGGCCCACTGCGGCGCCATGCCGTACCGGGGCAGGTAGCGGGGCACCAGGTTCAGCAGCCCGGCCATCGCCGAGGCGCCGGCGAACCACAGGATCGCCACCGTGCTCAGGTCGTAGGCGGTCCCGAAGGCGTTCCCCAGCTCCTCATGCGCCAGGTAGGCCAGGGCCCGCCCGTTGGCCGGCCCACCCGGCTCCACCAGCTTCTCCGGGATGAGGACCGTCGTCGCGAGGCTGCTGGACAGCAGCAGCACCCCCATGATCAGCGCGGCGGTGGTCAGCAGCCGCCGAGCCCCCTGGATGCGTCCTGCCGGGCGTGCCTCGGTGTCGCCCGGCGCGCCGCGGATCAACGGCATCACCGCGACACCCGTCTCGAAGCCGGACAGGCCGAGCGCCAGCTTCGGAAAGATGATCAGCGCGACGCCGACCAGCGCGACCGGGTTCGGATGCTCCGCGACCAGCAGCCGATGCCAGTCCCCGAGCATCGACGGGTGGGTCACCACCCTGACGAGCGACACCGAGATCACGGTCAGGCTGAGAGCGAGGTAGACGGCCACCAGCACCACCGCGATCCCGACGGCCTCGGTGAACCCGCGCAGGAACACCGCGCCGAGCAGCGCGAGCAGCACCAGCGTGACGGCGACGTGATGACCGGCCAGCGCGTCGGGGGCGTACGGGTTCTCCAGCAGGTGCGCGGACGCGTCCGCCGCCGACAACGTGATCGTGATCAGGAAGTCGGTGCAGGCGAACCCGAGCAGCACCAGGACCAGCAGCTTTCCCTTCCACCAGGAAAGATGCTTCTCCAGCATCGCGATGGAGCCCTCACCGTGCGGGCTCTCCCCCGCCACCCGCCGGTACACCGGCAGAGCCCCGCACAGCGTCACCACGACGAGCACCAGCGTCGCGATCGGACTCACCGCCCCGGCGGCGAGAATCGCGATTCCGGGCTGGTAGCCGAGGGTGGAGAAGTAGTCCACCCCGGTCAGGCACATGACCCGCAGCCAGTGGTGGCGCTGGTGCTGCGGCTCCGGCTGGGTGTGCGGCCCGGCATGCCGCCGCGCCTGCTCGGTCCCGGCCATCAGCCAGTCCCCCACCCGCTGGCGCACCGCGGTCATCCGCGGCCTCGGCGGTTACGGCCGTGGCGTCGGGCCACCGCGGGCAGCTGGCCGGTCGTACAGGGGCGGAGCATGGGGCATGTCTCCGGTCCGTCGCGGGCGCTGGCGGCAGCGCGCAGCGCGGTGGGCACACCTCGGCCCGTGCTCGACGAACCTACGCCGATACTGGCAGCCTCGGCGACCTGCCGCCCGCCAGCCCCCGGCCGGCCCGCCGGCCGAAGCCGCCCGCCGGTACGAAGCCGCCCGGCCGGTACGAAGCCTCCCGCCGGTACGAGGCAGCCACCGACCGCCAGCTCTGTCGTACTCGATCGCCACGCTGTGACGATCGTCCCACCCATCGTCGTCGTGACCGCCGTCGGGCGCGGACCTGTGCCGGTGTCCGTGGAGCCCGACCCGGGGCCGAAATGGGTGTGCGCCCCGATGGTCACCGTCGCCGCGATACCGGATCGTTGACCGAAACGGTTGTCGTGACGCAAAGGTGAGGTGCGCAGTGCTGAAGGAAGTCGAACACAGGCTGGCGGGGTCGCTCACGGCTGGGCCGAGCCGGACGCGGGGAGGCTGATCCGTGGGGCACGCCGACACCCTGCTCGCCATGGGCGGAGCCTTCCTGGCCGCGGCGCTGCTGGCCCGCGCCGGGGTCCGGATCGGGCTCCCGACCATCCCGCTGTTCATGCTCGCCGGAATTCTGCTCGGCCCGCACACCCCGGGCGTCGTCCTGGTGGACAGCCCCGAGGACCTCGAGACGCTCTCCGCGCTCGGGCTGGTCCTGCTGCTGTTCTACCTCGGGCTGGAGTTCCACCTCGACGACCTGCGGCGCGGCGGGCGGCGGCTGTTCGCCGCCGGCGGCATCTACCTGCTCCTCAACGTCGGGGCCGGCCTGGGGTTCGGGTTCGCGCTGGGCTGGGGCGCGCGGGAGGCGCTGGTGCTGGCCGGCGTCCTGGGTATCTCCTCGTCCGCGATCGTCACCAAGATCCTGATCGACCTGGGCCGGCTGGCCCACCCCGAGACCCGGCTGATCCTGGGTGTCCTCGTGGTGGAGGACCTGTTCCTGGCGATGTACCTCGCCGCGTTGCAGCCCGTCCTCGCCGACGTCCACGGCGTCGGGGAGACGATCGCGCAGGCCGGGAAGGCGTTCGGCTTCCTGGTGGCGCTCGCCGTGGTGGCCCGGTTCGGCACCCGGCTGGTCGGCCGGCTCATCGCCGTGCGGGACGACGAACTGCTGGTGGTCACGTTCCTCGGAGCGGCGGTGCTGGTCGCCGGGGTCTCCGAGGTGCTCGGCGTCGCCGACGCGATCGGCGCGTTCATGGTCGGGCTGATCTTCGGCAGCACCAGCTCCGCACCGCGGATCCGCGAGCTGGTGCATCCGCTGCGCGACGCGTTCGCGGCCATCTTCTTCTTCGGTTTCGGGCTCTCGATCGACCCCGGTGACGTCGCCGGGGTGGCCGGGCCGGTCGCCGCCGCCGTCGCGTTGACGGCCGCGACGAGCGTGATCGCCGGTCTGGTCGCCGCGCGCCTGCACGGGTTCGGGGCGCAGCCCGCCGCCAACATCGCGACCACCCTGGTCGCCCGCGGCGAGTTCGCGCTCATCCTGGCGGCCATGGCGGCCGGCGCCGGGCTCGACAGCCGCCTGGCGTCCTTCGTCGCGGGGTACGTGCTGGTTCTCGCGGTGCTCGGTCCCGTCATGGCCGGCCGGTCCGGCTGGCTCGTCCGCCTGCTGGCGGCCGTCGGGAGGAGTCCCGCGAGGACTCCCGCGGATACCGCCGCTCCCGTTCCGTACGCCGCGCCGCCGGGCGCCACGGCTCATCCGACGCCGGATGATCCGACGCCGCACGCGCCGACGCCGCACGACTCGCCGCTCACGGCTCGATGAGCCCGGCGCGGATCGCGTAGCGGGTCAGCTCCAGCCGGTCCCGCAGGCCGAGCTTCTGCAGCAGGTTCGAGCGGTGCCGCTCGACCGTCTTGACGCTGATGAACAGGATGTCGGCGATCTGCCGGGACGAGTGCCCCTCGGCGACGAGCTTGAGCACCTCATCCTCCCGGTCGGTGATGACCCGGCCGGTGCCGGGGTCACCGGCCGCGGCGCGCTCGAGATAGTCGCGGATGAGGGCGTTCACCGCACCCGGGTAGAGGAACGCCTCACCGCGCACCGCGGCCCGGCAGGCCTCGACGAGATCCCGGTCGGCGACGGACTTCAGCACGTAACCGGACGCGCCGGCCCGCAGCGCGGCGAAGAAGTACTGCTCGTTGTCGTACATGGTCAGGATCAGGATCCGGACGTCCGGCAGCGCCCGGGAGAGCTCGCGGGCGGCCTGCAGGCCGGTCATCCGCGGCATGGCGATGTCGAGGATCGCCAGGTCCGGCTGTTCGGCGCGGGCCCTCTCGATCGCCTCGGCGCCGTCGGCGGCCTCGGCCACGACGGTCAGGTCGGGCTCGCTGTCGAGAATCAGCCGTACCCCGCGGCGGACCAGCGCGTGGTCGTCGGCCAGCAGGATCCGGATCGGTCGGGGCATGGTCAGTCCCTCTCCTCGGGCAGCGGCACCGGCGGCTCTTCGGGCAGCGGCGCCCACAGCCGGACCTCGGTGCCACCGCCGGCGGCGGGCCCGATCGTGAGGTCGGCCCCGATCAGCAGCGCACGTTCGCGCATGCCGCCGATGCCCGAGCCCTCCGCGGCACCACCGAGCCCACGCCCGTCGTCGCGGACCCGCAGCTCGATGCCGGTGCCCCGGCGAGCCACCTCGAGGCGGGCCTGGCGGGCGCCGGCATGGCGGGCCGTGTTGGTGAGGCATTCCTGTGCGACCCGGTACAGCACCAGCTCGGCGTCCCGGCCGAGGCCGAGGTGACGTTCGACGCTGTGATGCACCACGAGCCCGCCCGTGGTGAACTCGCCCGCGAGTGCCTTGAGCGCGCTGGTCAGCCCGAGCTCCTCGAGGACGCCCGGGCGCAGCCGGCGCGCGATGCGGCGGATCTCGTCGAGGCCGTTGCGGGTGGTCTCCTGCACCTGCCGCAGCCGCGTGCGAAGCGGCGGCGGTGCGCTGTCCGCGACGCTCTTGAGCTCCAGCAGGACCGCGGTGAGCGTCTGGCCGATCTCGTCGTGCAGCTCCTGCGCGATCCGTTGCCGCTCCGCCTCCTGCGCGGTCAGGGCGCGGGCCGTGCTGGCCGCGCGTTCGGCCTCCAGCCGGTCCAGCATCGCGTTGAAGGTACGGACGAGGTCCCCGATCGGGCCCGCCTGCCCTGCGTCGACCATCCGGTGGCCGGGGCGCGACAGGTCGATCGTGCTCACGGCCGCGATGAGCCGGTCGATCGGGCGCAGGGCGACGCGCAGCAGCGCGGCGTTCGTCACCAGCATCGCGGCCAGCCCTCCGATCAGGATCAGCACCTCGGTCAGGACCACCGGCGTGGAAACGGTGACCGGGCCGAGCATGAGCCCGAGCATCGCCGCGGTGAACACCGCCGCGTTGAGCGCGAAGACCCGCCAGAACAAGGTCAGCCCATGGGCCCGGTCACCGTCCTCCGCCGCTGCGCACACGCCCCAGCCTGTTCCGGCGCAGTCACCGCTGTCCATCGGGCCTGCCACCCATTCGGCGGCGCGGCCCCGCGCCGGACCGACGGGCACCACGGGCCCGCGGGCGATGAGTTCGTCCCGTGACGGGGGTCTGCAGTCTGTGGGCGGGCGGTGGCAGCTCCCCCCGACGGATGGGAGCGCAGCAATGCCCGAGGATCCGACATCCCCTCCGCCCGGCCTGGCCCCGGTGGTGTTCCACCTACCGGCGGCGCCGCGCCGGGACGACCTCTCCGGTCTGTGCGGGCAGGCGGAACGGCTCCTGCGGAACCACCCGGGGCAGGCCCTGCTCGTCGACGCCACCGCGGTCGGCCGGGCGGACCTGGTGGTCGTCGAGGCGGTCGCCCGGCTGGCGCTCGTGGCC
Source organism: Parafrankia irregularis (assembly GCF_001536285.1). Classification (NCBI taxonomy): domain Bacteria; kingdom Bacillati; phylum Actinomycetota; class Actinomycetes; order Frankiales; family Frankiaceae; genus Parafrankia; species Parafrankia irregularis. The sequence continues at coordinate 150,580 of NZ_FAOZ01000018.1, forward strand.
AGACGACACAACCGCGCGTTCCGGCTGGAGGCGCCCGCACCGCTGCGGAACCTGCTCGCCCTCACAGGCCTCGCCGGGCTGGCCGATGAACGACCATCGGCCGGCCCGGCCACGCCCGCCGGATGATCACACCTCGGGCGGCAGGTGTGCCGGCAGGCCGAACGCGGGAAAAAGGCGTTCGACGTCCAGGAAGGTGTTGATGCCGATCACCCGGCCGGCCGCGATCTCCAGGACGACCAGGCCCCAGGGGTCGTGACCGGCCCCCGACGCGCTCGGCCGGTACTGGCCGAAGGCGGGATGGCCGTTGGCCGTCGTCGGCAGCAGACGGGAGCCCCGGCACCCGGACCCGGTGCCCAGCATCCAGGCCCGGACGTCGCCGTGCCCGCGCAGCCACAGGTCCAGCGGCGGCATGGACAGTGTCACGCCCTCATGCAGCAGCTCGACCAGGGCGTCCATGTCGTACCGCTCGAAGGCGTCGACGTAGCGGGCGAGCAGCGCCTGCTGCTCGGCGTCGGCCGGCCGCAACGGCTCCGCCTCGGAGGGGTCGATCGCGGCGATGGTGGCCCGGGCCCGCTGCAGCGCGCTGTTGACCGAGGCGACCGTGCTGTCCAGCAGCTGGGCCGTCTCGCTCGCCGACCAGCCGAACACCTCCCGCAGGATCAGCACCGCCCGCTGGCGGGCCGGCAGGTGCTGCAACGCGACGACGAACGCGAGCCGGACGCTCTCCCGGCGGGTGGCGACGTCCGCCGGGTCGGCGCCACCCGGGCCGGTGGCGAGCACCTGCCCGTCGGGTGCGGGGACGATCCAGGTCGCCTCCGGCAGCGGTGCGCGCACGGGCGTGTCGGCGGTGGACGGGCCGGTGAGGTCCATCGGGCGGGCCCGGCGCTCACCGGCGCTCAGTGCCGTGAGGCAGACGTTGGTCGCGATGCGGTACAGCCACGACCGAAGGGCGGCCCGGCCCTCGAACCGGTCGATACCGCGCCAGGCGCGGATCATCGTCTCCTGCACCGCGTCCTGCGCGTCGAACGGGGAGCCCAGCATCCGGTAGCAGTAGCCGGTCAGCTCCCGGCGGAACGGCTCCAGCAGTTCGACGGCCTGCGCTGATGCTCCGGGAACGGCCGAATCCTCGCCCGGCGGGCCGGCAGCCACGGGCGGGCCGGCAAGAACCTCACTCATCGTTGACCCTCATGCCCAGCAGTGTGCCGGTCACCTCCGACAGAACTGGCGCCGCTCCGCGCCCCCACCCGCACGGCCCACCCGTCGAGGATCCCGCGCCGCCGCACAGCACCCGGCGATTCACCTCAAGAGGGGCAAAAGGGATGGCGATTTACTTGGCGGCCCACAAGAAGCGAGGATTCTGGTCGAGAATCGTTCACCCTTGCGACCCGCCAGAGATCGAGCCACCACGTCACCAAGCCACCGAGTCACCGGCCTCCCGGGCTCCCGGAGGTCCGGCCGCGTTCGTGGAGCGCGGGCCTCCCCGCCCACCGAGCAGCGGTCCTGACCGGCCCCAGTCCGCGACAGGCTCCTCCCGGGAGAAACCGTGTCCGCCCTGACACGCAGCCGACACGGCACGGGTCTTCTCCCACCCAATCCTGTAGGAGAAGGTCATCCGTATGGATACGGGAGGAACACCGCCGGCCGGCCCTGAGCCCTCCGCACCTCCTCCCGCGGCTGACCCGGACGCCGCCGCGCCGACCGCCGAGGCCGACGGGCGCACGGCCTGCGACGAATGCGGCGCGACGGCCGTCGACGAGGACGGTTTCTGCCGGGAGTGCGGGCTGCGGGCCGCGCCGCAGCACGGTCCGGACACCTGGCTGTCCGACCTGGGCGCCGCGGCCGGCCTGTCGGACCGCGGCCGGGTGCATATCCACAACGAGGACGGGATGGGTCTCGAGCTGCTCCCGCCGGGCGTCCACGGCCCGCGGCTCGGCGGTGCCGTCGGTGTGGTCTGTGACGGCGTGTCCAGCGCGTTCGGCTCCGGTCCGGCCGCGCAGGCGGCCGCTGCGGCAGCCGCGGCGACACTGGCCCGGCTGGTCGCCTCCGCGACACCCGATCCGGACCCTGCGCCGGTCGAGCCCGGGGACGCACCAGCCGTGGCACCGGAGCTGCACAAGGCGCTGACCACCGCACTCACCGACGCCGTCCAGGCCGCCCAGGACGCCGTGCTCGGCGTCGCCGAGGAGCAGGGCCTGGCACCGGCATGCACGTTCGTCGGCGCCATCGTGCTGGACGACGTCCTCGCCGTCGGCTGGCTCGGAGACAGCCGGGCCTACCTGGTCGACGGCGCCGGGGCACGGGTCCTCACCGAGGACGACACCATGGCCGCGGAGGCCGTCCGGGCCGGGCTGCTGCCGCCGGAGCTCGCCGAGCAGGGCCGTGCCGCGCACACCATCACCCGCTGGCTGGGCAACGCGCGGACGTCCTGGCCGCCGAGGACCCGGGTCGTGGGGCTGCGGCCGCCCGGGCGGGTCGTCCTGTGCAGCGACGGGCTGTGGAACTACGCCTCGGCCGCGGCGACGCTCGCGGCACACGTCGACGCCTCCGGTTCCGGCTCCGGCTCCGGTCCCGGAACCGGGACCGGGACCGGGACCGGGACCAGCACCGGGACCGGGACCGGGGCCACGCCGATCGCCGTGGCGCGGCATCTGGTCGACGTCGCGCTGCGGGCCGGCGGGGCCGACAACATCACCGTGATCGTCATCGACATTCCGGGGAGACCCGGTTGACCGTCACCGCGGAGTGACCTGTCCCGTTCGCAGGTGTACCCGCCGTATGTGTTCTTTGTCGTGTCTCATACAGTCACGGAGCCCGGCGGATGCCGCGCGTTCGCCGTTCACCTGCCCGGTCACCGGCGGGCCACCCGGCCGGTCACCCGGTGCAGGCCCACGCCCAGGGCGGGCCAGCCCGGACATCCGGGACACGGCGCGGACGTCGTCCACCACCGGCATCCCCGACCAGCCCGGGCCACGTGACGTGGCGACGACGTTCAACGAGGAGCGACGAAAGGATGATCGGCAACGACGCCCATGTGCGGAACAACCGCACCCGGTGGAACGAGATCTCCGACGACTACCAGCGGTTCAACGCCCCGCAGATCCGTGAGCAGGCCTTCACCGGGGACATCACCTGGGGCGTGTGGGGCATCCCGGAGTCGCGACTGAACATTCTCGGCCATGTCGTCGGACTCGACGTGCTCGAGATGGGCTGCGGCGGCAGTCAGTGGTCCACCGCGCTCGCCCGGCGCGGCGCCCGCCCGGTCGGGCTGGACCTGTCCGAACGGCAGCTGCACCACAGCCGCAAGCTGCAGCGCGAGACCGGGCTGGACTTCCCGCTGGTCCAGGCCAGCGCCGAGGACGTGCCGTTCGCCGACGCCGCGTTCGACATCGTCTTCGCCGACCACGGCGCGTTCTCGTTCGCCGACCCGTACCGGGCCGTGCCCGAGGCCGCGCGGATCCTGCGCCCCGGCGGTCTGCTGGCGTTCGGGCATGTCAGCCCGATCTACGAGATCAGCATCCCGGACGGCGCGGAGGCGGCCGGCGACCGGCTCGTCGGCGACTACTTCGGCCTTCGCCTGATCTCCGACACCGACGGCCTGGTCAGCGCCAACCTTCCGTACGGGGCGTGGATCCGGCTGTTCCGCGACTGCGGGCTGGTCGTCGAGGACCTCGTCGAGCCGCGGCCCGAGAACGAGCTGGACTCGTCGCACCGCGACAGCGCCGAGGAGGCGTGGGCCCGCCGGTGGCCGTCGGAGTGCATCTGGAAGGTCCGCCGCAGCTGACGAGTCGACGCCTCACGACCTGACACGATTGCCGGATGGCTGCCGCGGAGGTTCGACCGCCCACGATGACGACACGAAGGCCGGCACCGCCCCGGAGGCCGGAAGCGTTCCGAAGGCCAGCACCGCTCCGCATGGCGACACCGTCCCGGTCCGAGCCGGCGTGACCGCGCCGACCAGGCCGGGGCCCGAGCTGCGGGTCCGGCTTCCCCAGGTCGCGCCGTCGGTGCGGGAGTTCCTCGCCACCGAGGCGGGTGGTGCCGTCCTGCTGGTCATCGCCGCGGTCATGGCGCTGGTCTGGGCGAACAGCCCGGTCAGCGACAGTTACCACGACCTGTGGGAGACCACCGCCACGCTCGGCGTGGGCGACGCGACGCTGTCGATGTCGCTGCATCACTGGGTCAACGACGGCGCGATGGCGATCTTCTTCGCCGTGGTCGGCCTGGAGATCAACCGCGAGTTCACCACCGGGGAGCTGCGTGACCGCCGGACGGTGGCGGTCCCGGCGCTCGCGGCCGTCGGTGGGCTTGGCCTGCCGGCCCTGATCTACTTCCTGTTCAACCCGTCCGGTCCCGCCGCGGTGGGCTGGGGCATCCCGATGTCGACGGACACCGCGTTCGTCATCGGCATCCTCGCCCTGTTCGGGCCGCGCTGCCCGGACCGGCTGCGGCTGTTCCTGCTCACCCTCGCGATCGTCGACGACATCGGGGCGATCGCGGTGGTCGCGGTCTTCTACACCGAACACGTGGAGCCCGGGTGGCTGGGTGCGTCCGGTGCACTGCTGCTGCTGATCGCCGCGATGCGGTGGATGCGGGTCTGGCGGCTGGGGCCGTACGTGCTCGCCGCGGTGGCGCTGTGGGTCGCGATCTACTCGTCCGGCGTGCACGGGACACTGGCCGGGGTGATCGTCGGCCTCGTGCTGCCCTCGGCTCCCCCGCGCCGCGAACAGATCGACAACGTGCCGATCTACGTGCGCGCGCTGCGGGAGGACTCGACGGCCGGGCGCGCCGCGCTCGCCGTGTCGGCCGCCCGGGCCACCGTCGCCACCAGCGAGCGGCTCCAGTACAGCCTGCATCCGCTCAGTGCCTACGTGATCGTGCCGGTCTTCGGTCTGGCCAACGCGGGTGTGCACCTGGACAGCCACGCGCTGACGGCCGCGGCGTCGTCGTCGGTGACGATCGGGGTTGCCGTCGCGCTGCTGGTCGGAAACGCGGTCGGCATCACCGCGGCGGCGGTGGTGGCGATCCGCAGCGGGCTCGGCGCGCTGCCCGGCGGCGTTCGCTACGGCCACCTGGTGGGCGCGGCCATCCTCGCCGGGGTCGGCTTCACCATCTCCCTGTTCATCACCGAGCTGGCCTTCACCGACCCCGCCCTCGCCGAACAGGCGAAGATCGGAATCATCGCGGGCTCCGTCATCTCCGCCGTGCTGGGCACGATCACCCTGCGGTACGTCGGAGAACGCTGGTCGCTGTGCTCTCCGGGTACGGACGAGGCAATCCCGGCGCTACCGCCGCGACCATGGCGCGCGCCGGCGCCGGCGGTCAGCCCCGTCATCCGATGATGGTCCGTCCCCTGGCTGGCCGTCCCCTGGCTGCCCGTTCGCCGGCTGGCCGGCCCCGCCCCCGGCACGGGCGACGGCGGCGCGCAACGGGCCGAGTTCCAGCCGGCCACGGTAACGCACCCCGTCGATGAAGATCGTTGGGGTGCCCTCGACCCGCAGCTGCGCGGCGCTGGCGTAGTCGTCCTCCACCGCGTCGCCGTAGGGCTGCGCCGGGTCGCCGACGACGAGATCGGAGTCAAGGCCGACGGCCCGGGCAAAGCCCATCAGGTACTTGTCGGCGAGCTTGTCCTGATTGGCGAACATCAGGTCGTGCATCTCCCAGAAAAACCCGTGCGCGCCGGCCACCTCGGCCGCCAGCGCGGCCGTCAGCGCGTAGGGATGCAGATCGAACACCGGAAAGTGCCGGAAGACCTGCCGGACCTGACCGTCGGAGGTATTCACCAGCTCATGCAGGATACCGGCTGCTCGGGCGCAGTACGGGCACTCGAAGTCACCGTACTCGACAATCACCACGCCCGCGTCCGGAAATCCCCGGGAATGCCGGAACGGATCCGCCGCCACGCGCTTCGCATTTTTCGTCGTATTCCCGCCGACCTCGGCCATACGGGTCATTGTATCGGGCGTCACGGGGACGGCGATCGGGCTAGGGTTGAGCCCGTGGCCGAGGTGAAAACATCGGACCGACGCACCGAGAATGTGGACGACGTGCTGGCGATCAAAGCGGTCGACGTCCGAATTCGGCGCGGGACGGCCTGGGGTGGCCGCGACGGCCGGGAAATCGTCCACGGGGTGTCCTTCGAGGTCGAGCGGGGAACCGTGACCGGCCTGCTCGGCCCGAGCGGATGCGGGAAGACGACGCTGATGCGGGCGATCGTCGGTATTCAGCGCGGGGTGAGCGGTGACCTGCGGGTGCTCGGCCGCGGGCCGTGCGAGCGCGAGCTGCACCGCCGGGTCGGCTACGCCACCCAGACCGCCTCCGTCTACAGCGACCTGACCGTGACGGAGAACCTGCGCTACTTCACGGCGCTCAGCGCCCAGCAGGGCGCGCTCAGCCCGCAGGAGGTCATCCGCGGGGCGGAGCGCGCCGCCGCCCGGGTCAGCCTTTCGGCCGAGATGCACACCCAGGTCGGACGGCTCTCCGGCGGTCAGCGCGGCCGGGTCTCGCTGGCCGCCGCCATCATCGGCGGGCGGGAGCTCCTCGTGCTGGACGAGCCGACCGTCGGGCTCGATCCGGTGCTGCGGCGCGAGCTGTGGGACGGCTTCCACCAGCTGGCCGACCAGGGGCTCACCCTGCTCATCAGCTCCCACGTGATGGACGAGGCCTCCCGCTGCGACCGGCTGCTGCTGCTGCGCGAGGGCCGGCTGATCGCCGACGAGACCCCCGAGTCGCTGCTCGAGATCACCGGCGCCGCTGATCTCGACCACGCCTTTCTGTGCCTGGTCGAACCCCGCCGAGCGCCGCGGCAGACGCCACCGCCACCCGCCGAGCGGGCCCAGGACCTCAGCCGGGCGACAACGGACTGCGCCGACCCGCCGGAGACCGCCGACCCGCTGAAGACCGCCAACCCGCCGGAGACCGCCGGCTCTCCGGGGACGTCCCGCTCCGCGGCGGCCCCCCAGCAGTGCGACGACCGTGGCCTTCGGCTGAACCTGCCGCGCACGACCGTCACCGCGCTGCGGGTGCTGCGCCAGATGCGCCGGGATCCGCGGACCATCCTGCTCGTGCTCGTGCTCCCACCGGCACTGCTGGTGCTGCTGCAGGCGATCTTCGCGCAGAGCCCGACGGCGTTCGACCGGGCCGGGGCGGGCCTGCTCGGGGTGTTCCCGCTGATGACGATGTTCTTCCTGACCTCGGTGGCGATGCTGCGGGAGCGGCGCTCCGGCACCCTGGAGCGGCTGATGACCACGCCGATCGGCCGCGGCGACCTGCTCACCGGCTACGGCGTCGCCTTCGGCCTGCTCGCCGTCGCGCAGGCCGCGATCACGACGACGACCGCCGTCGCGTTACTGCACCTGGCCATCGCCGGGCCGCTGGTGATGCTCGGCCTGCTCGCCGTGCTCTCCGCCCTGTTCGGCACCGCGCTCGGCCTGCTCACGAGCGCCTTCGCGAACTCCGAGTTCCAGGCGGTGCAGTTCCTGCCGCCGGTGCTGCTCCCGCAGTTCCTGCTCTGTGGCATCCTCGTCCCGCACGATCAGCTGCACCCGGTTCTCGGCGTGGTCAGCATGCTCATGCCGATGACCTACGTCGTCGATGCGCTGAGCCGGATCAGCACGAGACCCGGGGTGTCGATGATGGTCGTGCGGGACGCCCTCGTCATCGCGGGGTGCGCCGTGGTCGCCCTCGCGCTGGCGGCCGGTACCCTGCGCCGACAGACCCCCTGACCGGACGAACCGGGCCCGGCGGGCGACCGGGCCCGGCAGCACTCACCGGATGCCAGCTGGGACAAGCCAGCTGATCAGGCGGAACGAGCCGGCCGGTCAGGCGGTGCGGTCCAGGGTGCCGGCGGCGAGCCGGGCGTAGTGCGGGGATCGCCCCAGCAGGTCCTCGTGCCGCCCAGCGGCGACCAGGGCCCCGTCGTCGAGGACCAGGATCAGGTCCGAGGCCCGCACCGTCGAGATACGGTGGGCGATCACGAGCAGCGCGCGGCGGGCGGCGATGTCCGCCATCGCCCGGGTCAGGGCCCGCTCGTTGACCGCGTCCATCTGCGAGGTCGGTTCGTCGAGCAGCAGTAGATCCGGTGCCGCCAGCAGGGCACGCGCGACGGCCACCCGCTGGCGCTCGCCTCCCGAGAGCAGGACCCCGTGGTCACCGACGTCGGTCTCCAGCCCGGCGGGCAGTCGCCGGACCACCGTCGTCAGCCGGGCGATGTCGACCACCTCGGCGACCTCGGCCTCGGTCGCGTCCGGCCGGGCGTAGACGATGTTGTCGCGCAGCGAGCCGCAGAGCACCGGGGCGTCCTGCTCGACCAGGTTGACCTCGCGCCGCGTCAGCGCGCGGCCCACCTGCTCCAACGGCCTCCCACCGAGCAGGATCTCGCCCTCGTCCGGCTCGTAGAAGCGCTCGATGAGACCCAGGATGGTCGACTTGCCCGCGCCGGACGGACCGACCAGCGCGACCTGCCCGCGGGCCGGAACGGTGAACGACACGCCCCGCAGCACCGGGCGCGGCCCGTAGGAGAACCAGACGTCACGGAACTCCAGCGCGGGCGGTCGGGCCCCCGGGACGGCCGGCTGGCCCGGCCCGGCCGGCTGGGCCCCGACCGGCTGGGCCCGCCGGTCGGATCCATCCCGCCGGTCGGATCCATCCCGCCGGTCGGATCCATCCCGTGGGTCGGGTTCCTCCCGCGGCATCGTGAAGACGACGTTCACCCTGGTCAGCGCGCCGAGCCCACGTTGGATCGTCTGCGCGGACTCGATGAGCTGCGACAGCGGCATCACCAGGTAGGTCGCGTAGAGGAGGAACGCGACCAGGTCACCCAGCGAGGTGGTCCCGCGGGCGACGAGGACACCGCCGGCGAGCAGGACGACCAGCACCGAGCCCTGGACGGCGAGCTGGGTGGCGGGCGCGATCACCGCGCTCAGCCGCGCCATCCGCATCCCGGCCTGGTAGGCGTCCTCGGCGTGCCCGCCGATGCGTTCGCTCTCCCTGGCCTCGGCGTTGCTCGCGCGCACGGTGCGGATCGCCGTGAGCGCCCGCTCCAGGTCGGCGGACATCCGCCCGACGCTCGCCTGCCCCTGCTCGGAGATGGACCGCACCCGCGTCAGCGCCGTCACCACGACCGAGCCGGCGACGACGACCGACACCACCACGAACGCGAACAGCACCGGGCTCAGCCACACCATCAGCCCGATCGCCGCGAGCACGCCGATGGTGCTGGTGACGAGGGTGGTGAGGCTGTAGGCGACCGCGTCTCGCACGACCATGGTGTCGGCGTTGGAGCGGGAGAGCAGGTCCCCGATCCGCTGGGCGTCGAACACCCGGATGCGCAGCCGCAACAGGTGGCCGATCAGCCGGTGGCGGAGCCCGAGCAGGACGCGCTGGCCGGTCCGTTCCAGCAGGTAGTGCCCCCAGGTGTCGACCGCCGCCTCCAGCAGGAACACCGCGACGAGAACCCCGATGAGCAGCGCCGGCACGTGCCCGGTGCTCGCCCCGTCGATGACCCCGCGGACCAGCAGCGGCTGCGCGAGGCCGATCACCGAGCCGAACGCGGTCAGGGCCGTCGCGAAGGTGATCAGGCGGCCGTGCCCGCGCAGCAGGCGCCACAGGTCCCCGAAACCCGGCCGGGGCCCGTCCGGGCGAGCCTTGCCCCGGCCACGGAATCGAGGCGGTGGCGGCCCCGGCGGAAATGCCCCCGGCGGCGGGGGTCCCGGTGGCGGGCCGGACGGCGGCGGGCCGGACGGCGGAAAACCCGGCGGTGGCCCGGACGGCGGGGGTCCCGGTGGCGGGCCGGCATAGGCCGGGTGGCCGGGCGGAACCGGCGGCGCCCCGGCCGGCCACCCGGCCGGCCACCCGTCGGCGGCCGGCGTCACCGCGACCGCACCCGGCCCCGTGGCCGCGACCGTACTGTGATCACAGGTCGGAACGCGTCCGGGGGAAACGACTCGCCGACCGTCAGCCCGTCGGCCTCCACCCATGCGTGCGCCGCGAACGAGCCTGCGACGCGGACTCCGGTCCGCCATGTCGGCCACCTCCCCGAAACCCGGCAGAACAGTGCGGTCGCCACCGCGCGCGGCAGGCATCCGGCCGGGCCACGGCAGGTCCGGCTCACCGCCGTGACCGCCTCCATCGCGGCCAGCGTCTGCCCGTACCCTGCCGGGCGGGTGCCGGCCGCCAGCACCTCCATCACCCGCCGCAGCCGTCGTGGCGGCAGCCTCGTCAGCCCGCGGGCGACCGCGACGACGGGTACGGCGACCACGGTGTCCGCGGCCCGCCGCCAGCCGGTGGGCCCGCGCCCGGATCGGCCGCCGCGCCACGCGGGGTCACCACGCCCGGCACGGGCACGACGTCCCGTCGGGGCATGAAGTCCAGCGCCGGCACGACGTCCAGCGCGGGCACGACGCCCGACCGGGCCATCGCCCGGACGCTCGCCATGTCCGCCGGGCCGACATGCCCGATCACGGATGCCGTGAATCGTCACCAACGTCACCGGACGAGCCCGGCGTCGCGCAGCTGCGCGACGAGCGCGTCGATGTCGGCCCGCGCGGTGGCGGTGTCCACCTCGTAGGCCTCGGTCACCGCCTGCGCGGCCTGGTCGGGTGTGCCGCCGCCGGCGAGGACGCCGACCGCGACGTCGGCGGTCGGATTGAGCGTGAAGTACCGGCCGGTCCGCTCGTCCAGCAGCACGGCACCGTAGTCGGTGTGGGTGCGGACGACATGCTCTCGCAGCTGGGTTGACATGTCAGGATCCGTCCTCTCGTCCGGCACCGGTGGGCCGCGGTCGGCCGTCCTGGTCCGTGTGGTCCGCGTGGTCCGTGTGGTCCGCGCCGGCTCCGTGCCGGACCCTGCGCGCCGCGGCGGTCTCGGCCGGCTCGCCGGCGAGCACCTGGGCGTGAATCCGGCGCAGCTCGACGCTCGGTTCGACCCCGAGCTCCTGGGACAGCAGGTGGTAGGCCGTGCGGTAGGCGACCAGCGCGTCGGCGCGGTGCCCGGAGCAGCTCGCCGCGACCAGGAACTGCTCCCACAGCCGCTCCCGCAGCGGGTACTGCAACGTCAGCGCCCGCAGCATCGGCAGCGCCCGGTCGTACTGGCCGCGGTCGAGCAGCGCGTCGGCGAGGTCCTCGTGGACGACGGCCCGCAGCTCCCGCAGCCGGGCCGCCTCGGTGCGGACGACCTCCTCCGGAAGATCCTCGTAGGGCTCGCCCCGCCACACCGCCAGCGCGTCGCCGAGCAGCTCGACGGCGCGGGCGGCGTCCCCGTTCCAGCGGGCGTCCTGGCCGCGACGGGCGAGATCCTCGAACAGCCAGACGTCGACCTCCGTCGCCGCCGCGTTGAGCCGGTACGCACCGTGCCGGCCCTGGATCCGGCCGAGGCCCGCGGTCTCACCCTCCGGCAGAACCTGGCGCAGGTCCGAGACGTAGGTCTTGATGTTGCCGACAGCCGACGGTGGCGGGTCGACATCCCACAGCACGGCGCGGATGTGCTCGGTGCTCGCCCACCGGCCACGGACCAGCAGCAACAGCGACAGCAGGCGCCGCTTCTTCGGCTGCGCGATGGGCACGGCGCTGCCGTCGGGCGCGCTTACCTCCACCGGCCCCAGAATCCGGAAGGGCAGGTGCCGCCGCGATTCCATGGCCGGATTCCTCCCCCGGCGGCGCCGTCCTCGAACGGCACGACAGCCGGGCTACCTGCGGGGATGTCGCGTCCGTTCCACCGGCGGCGGAAATGTCCGACGGCGCTGACCGCCACCGCGGGCTGGCCGGGCGCACCGCGGCGGTGCACGTCGGTCATCAGCGTGGGCGGCGCCGGTTGTAGTTCGCGACGGTCTGCACCAGGTCACCGACCGTCGCGAAGTTCACGGCGAGAAACGTGGGCCGCAGCCCGCTGGCCGCGCACTGCTCCGTGTGCGCGGCCAGCGCCGACGCGGTGTTCACCAGGGCCGCGTCCGCCCGGGTCGCGGCATGGTCGGTGAGCCAGTGGTTGATCAGCAGCATCTGCGGGTGGGCGTTGCCCCTGCCTAGCCGGCAGCTGAAACCGCCGGGGATCCGCACGTCGAACGGTGTGTCCGCGTTCAGGCGGAAGAAGTTGCGGTACCAGGTGCCCGGCACGTCACCGTTCTCGGCGAAGACGACGAGCCGCCGGCCGCGGTCGATCATCTGTCCCAGCGTGGGCCACGGCCGTCCCGGTGCGGGCGGGCGGGCCAGATAGTCCCCGAGGCCGGCGGCCCGGAAAGCGGCCATGACCGGTTCGGGCGGGACCTCGTCCTGCAGGATCAGGGTGATGACCTCGGCCGGGTTGCGGGCGAGCCAGCCCGCGACGCCGGCGAGCGCGTCGTCCAGTGCGGTGGCGCCGAGCTGGCAGATCCCGTGGCAGAGCCAGAGCCCGGGGCGCTCGGAGCGGGCCCCGGTGGCGAACGGCGCGAGGGCCTCGCGGGCGGCCGGGCGCAGTTCGCCCAGGAACGTCTCGACCTCGGCGGGTGTGGTCCAGTGGTGGACGTCGAGCATCAGCGCCCGGATCCCGCTGTCCAGCTGACCGACCAGGTCCGGGTCCTGCACGGCGCCGAGGAAGCCCGCCCGCACCGACGCCATGCCGTTGTGCGTCGTTGGATAGAGGACGTCCGGGTAACGCCGGGCGCACAGCTCGACCCCACCGTTGCAGAACGCGGTGCCGGTTCCCGCCTGGCCCGGCAGCACCGTCCAGGACACCCCGAGGAACATCAGGGCCGCGCCGGCCACCGCCAGCAGGCGCCGGAACCGCCCCCGCGCCTGGTAGATGTAGCCGGCCAGCACTGACCCGGTCGCGAGCACTCCCCCGGCCACCAGCGGGACGACCGCCATGGCCAGCCAGGTCGACCGGACGTCGGCGACGAGCACCTGCCCGACGTCGGCGAGCAGCCGCTGACCCGCCGGCGGCAGCGGCGAGTCGGGGCCGCGCAGCGCGACCAGCGGATCGCCGATCGCTGCGGTCACTCCGACGCTCGCCGCGGTCACGGTCGCTCCGGCGGCGACCAGCACCAGGCTCACCGTCCGCAACGCGGCCATCGGCCCGGGCCGGTACGACGGGGCACGTCGCCCGGACGGTCCAGGCCGACCTGACGGGCCATGTCGACCTGACGGGCCATGTCGACCCGACGGGCCATACGGTCCGGGTGCACCGGTCCGCCCGGTCGGGCCAGGCGGACCGGCCCGGCCGGGCGGGCGCAGCGCACGCACCAGGGCCCAGGCGGGCACCGCGAAGCAGAGCGCCGCGAGGATCACCATGCCGGTGCCGCCGATCCGGTGGACCGTCCGCAGCGCGAGCCCGGCCGACCCGCCGCGACCGCCCGACAGCGGACGTCCCAGGTCGAGCACGGCGCCGCCGGCGAGCCGGGCGCGCAGGTCGGCGACCGCGGAGACGTCCCCGGCGAAGATCAGCGGACCGACGAGCGCCAGCGCCTCGCCGAGGTCGCCGGAGCGCAGCGCGACCAGCACCTGCTCCCGCACGTGCGGCCGCCGGGGCTCCGCCACCCTGCTCAGCAGCAGGTCGGCCACCCAGGACGCCTGGTCGTCGGTCAGCTCGATCTCGGGGATGGAGGCCGGCGGGCGGCCCTGGCTCACCCGGTCCACCCCGTCGAGCACGTCGCGCAGGGCCGCGGCGACGTCCTCGGTGCGGTAGCGCGGGGCGCCGGACACCTGGCCGGCCAGGTAGACCGACGCCAGCCGGCCGATGTTGTCCAGGACCGGGCTCAGGTCGACGGCGAGAACGAACTCCGCTTGGCTGCCGTCCAGGTAGGCGGCCACGTTGTCGGCGACACCGTCGGTCAGCCCACGCAGCGCGGACGGCGGGACCACAAGCTGCAGGTTGTCGACGACGAGGTCGGGGTCCACGGGGAGATCGGCCAGCAGGTCACTGGTCACATCCGCCAGCCGGGGGTCGGTCAGGACCTCGTCGCTGATCCGCTCGTGGACCTGGGCGGTCTCCAGCGCGCCGCGGTAGAAGGCCGCGTTCTGGGCGGTCTCGTGCACCACGAGCACGGCGGTACCGACCGGGGCGAAGACGGCCGCGGCCAGCACTGCCAGGCAGGTCCCTGCCAGGAGTCCTCCCCGGCGGGGACGGCTCGGCCGGCCCATGGGACGCCAGACTACCGAGCGCCGCGCCGGCGACCGGCACGAAAGCCGAGGTCGTCCCACGTTTGGTGGCCAGATCCCCCGATGGGATGCGCCGGACCGGGGTACCCCGATACGGAACGGTCCGCGCGCGAGACCGCGGCCACCAACCACACCGAGGTGTCCGATGACCGTGCACACCAGTCCGACCCAGCAGCGGCCAGTCCTCGTCTGGGCACTGACCGCAGTCGTCGTCGTCGGAGTGGTGCTCGCGCTCGTCGGGATGATCCTCAACGCCTGGGTGCTGCTGGGGCTGGCCGCGGGCGTCGCGGCACTGGCAGCCCTCGCGCTGTTGCCGGCGGGGGTGATGTCCCACGTCACCACGACCCAGTCGGCGACCGATACCCAGTCGGTGACCGACCGCAGACCGCGGTGAGGTCACGACCGGTCCGCCGGGGAGGAAGAAGCGATGGACACAAATGTGATCGAACGGCCACGCGGCCGAGACATGATGCACGTCCCGCGCACCAAGGGCGCGCTCAGCGGGGTCCTGCTCGTGGCGGCGGGCCTGTGGGGAGCACTCATCCCCTTCGTGGGGCCGTACTTCGACTTCGGCTTCACCACCGATGCGTGGTCCTGGACCGCGAACCGGTTCTGGCTGTCGGTGCTGCCCGGAATCGTGGCGATCGTGGCCGGTCTGATCCTGGTGTTCAGCCGCAACCGGGCGAACGCCCTGATCGGCGCGGCCCTGGCGGCGGTGGCCGGCCTGTGGTTCGTCCTCGGTGCTCCGCTCTCCGAGATCTGGAATCCGGGGGCGCTCGGAACGCCGCTCGGGGGGAAGACCCGCCAGACCCTGATCATGATCAGCTTCTTCTACGGGCTGGGCTCGTTGATCCTGTTCCTCGGTTCCAGCGCCCTGGGCCGACTCAGCGTGGTCGGTGTGCGTGACGTCGCCGCCGCCCGCAACCGCCGGCTCGGGATGGCCGAGGCCACCGGTCGGCACGCCCGCGGGCACCGACGTCACGCCGAGGTCGGCGCCGCCGCGGCACCCGCCGACCGCGAGTACGCGGACCGCTCGTACGCCGATCGCGAGTACGCCGATCGCCAGTACGCCGATCGCGAGTACGCGGACCGCGGGTACGCCGGTCGCGAATCGGCCGGCCGCGAGCACGCCGGCGCCGAGCCGGCCGGGCTCAGGCCCTTCGGCCGTGAGGGCTCCGCAGGCAGGCCCGACGATCGGGCACAGGTCGACCGCGAGCCGGTGGGTGCCGGGTCCGACCGGCTCGACGAGGCCTCGGTCTACCCGGACGAACCGCGCCGGTTCCACAACGGGCACGCTGATCCGCGTGCGTCTGCCGACCACGCTGTCGACAGGCACGACACCGTCGACGTACACGGTGCTGACGGCAACCGTGGGCCGGGCACCCGTGCCGACGAGGAAGCCGCCGGGCGGGCGATGAGCGACCGCGAGCGGGCCGAGCAGGAGCGTCGTACCGACCAGAACGCGCCGATCGGCGCCGGCTCGGGCGCGCGCTCCGGGCGCCACCACTGGTGGGAGCGCCCGCACTGATCCCGCCGCGTACCTCCCGGCAACCCGCCCGCCCTCGGGGCATGTACCCCGCGGGCGGGTCGGTGCGTGGGTGCCGGCCGGTGCCTGCCCGCACCGCCACGCAGCACCATCAATTCACCTCAAGAGGGGCAAAGAGGTCGAACGAGCACCTGGCAACCCGCAAGGAGGAAGGATTTTGGTCGTGCGAACGCCGGGTAGCCGGCGGGGGTTTCACCCGCCGGCCCCCACAGATCCGGACGTGACACTCTCGCGTCATCCGGCTCGTGCTATCCGCTGGCCGTGGAGAGCGTCCAGTGGGCGAAGAGGGTGGGTCTGCGGCGTTTGATCGCCAGCAGTGTCCTCCAGGCCCGTCCCGGACGTCCCCTGAACCGTCTGTACTTGCGTTGCAGCCATCGGACCAGGTAGCGGTCGATGGAGTAGAGGACTGGATACAATGCGGACCGTCGGAACGCCCCGAAGTAGTTGATCCAGCCCCTGGTCACCGGATTGATCTCCGATGCCAGGTCTTCGAGG